>CAMYIQ010000267.1 GCA_947258465.1 uncultured Erythrobacter sp. | reverse complement strand
TGGCTGGGCGAATACGCCAACATCCTGCTGATGTGCTCGCTCAACACGGTCCTGTTCTTCGGTGGCTGGCTGCCCCCGCTCGATATCGATCTGATCCCGTGGTTCGATATCCCGGGGATCGTCTGGTTCCTGCTGAAGACGTTCTTCTTCTTCTTCATGTTCAGCTGGGTCATGGCGACCGTTCCGCGCTATCGCTACGATCAGTTGATGCGCCTGGGCTGGAAGGTCTTCCTGCCGCTCAGCCTCGGCTTCGTCGTCGTCATTTCCGGATATCTCATGGCCACCGGCCACTATGGAGCCGCCGCATGAGCGTCGCGCATCTGATCAAGTCGTTCACCCTGTGGGAGTTCGTGAAGGCGCACGCCCTCACGCTGAAGTATTTCTTCAAGCCCAAGGTGACGATCAACTACCCGTTCGAGAAGAACCCGATCAGCCCGCGGTTCCGCGGTGAGCATGCGCTGCGCCGCTATCCCAATGGGGAAGAGCGCTGTATCGCCTGCAAGCTGTGCGAGGCCGTGTGCCCCGCGCAGGCAATCACGATCGAAAGCGAACCGCGCGAGGACGGCAGCCGTCGTACCACGCGTTATGACATCGACATGACCAAGTGCATTTACTGCGGTTTCTGTCAGGAAGCCTGCCCGGTCGATGCAGTCGTCGAAGGGCCGAACTTCGAATACGCGACCGAAACGCGCGAGGAATTGCTGTACGACAAGGCGAAATTGCTGGCCAACGGGGACAAGTGGGAGCGTGCGATCGCCGCGAACCTTGAAGCCGATGCGCCCTATCGCTAACCGCCGCGCCAACGAGAAACGGGGCCAATGATTCAGATAATCGCCTTCTACCTGTTCGCTGCACTGGTCATCGCCAGCGCCGTCATGGTGATCATGGCGCGCAACCCGGTGCATTCGGTGCTGTGGCTGATCCTCGCCTTCTTCAATGCCAGCGGCCTGATGGTGCTGGTGGGCGCGGAATTCATCGCGATGCTGTTGCTGATCGTCTATGTCGGCGCGGTCGCGGTGCTGTTCCTGTTCGTCGTGATGATGCTCGACATCGATTTCGCCGAACTGCGCGCCGGATTCATCGAGAATTTTCCGCTCGGCATCGCGATCGCACTGATCCTGGCGGCCGAGCTGATTTTCGGCATCGGGGCCTACCAGGCCGGGCAGCTCGATCTTGGGGTCGCGAATGGACTTGCGTCGCCGATGCTCGAAGCGTCGAACACGGCCAGTATCGGGGCTTTGCTCTACAGCGATTACGTCTTCCTCTTCGAGGCTGCCGGCATCGTCCTGCTGGTGGCCATGGTGGGGGCGATCGTTCTCACTCATCGCAAGCACCCCGGCGGCAGGCGCGGTCATCAGGATATCGGCAAGCAGAACCGTCGCAATCCCGACGAAGCGACCGTTATGAAACAGCCCGAAGTGGGCAAGGGGGTAGAGCTGTGATCGGCATCGAGCACTATATCGTCGTCAGCGCTCTGCTTTTCGTACTGGGTGTGCTGGGCATCTTCCTGAACCGGAAGAACATCATCGTCATCCTGATGGCGATCGAACTCATACTGCTCAGCGTAAACCTGCAACTGGTGGCTTTCAGCGCCTTCCTTGGCGATCTGGTCGGGCAGGTGTTCGCCATGTTCGTCCTGACGGTCGCTGCGGCAGAGGCTGCTGTCGGGCTCGCCATTCTCGTCATCTATTTCCGTGGCCGCGGCACGATCGCGGTTGACGATGTCGACCGGCTGAAGGGGTAAGCCACGGTGCATCCGATCCTTCTTATCGTCTTCCTGCCGCTGCTTGCGGCGATCGTTGCCGGTCTGACCAATAAGGCCGCGCCGAGCATATTCGCCAAGTCGATCACGACCGGCGCGCTGTTCGTCAGCGCCGCGCTGAGCTGGCCGATCTTCCTCGGTTTCGTGGGCGGGACCTACGAACCGACGGTCGTGCCGGTGCTCAAATGGGTACAGTCGGGCACGCTGACCTTCGACTGGGCATTGCGTGTCGACACGCTGACCGCAGTGATGCTGGTAGTGATCAACACCGTCTCGGCGCTCGTCCACCTGTATAGCTGGGGCTATATGGAGGAAGACCCGGATCAGCCGCGCTTCTTCGCCTACCTCTCGCTGTTCACCTTCGCCATGCTGATGCTGGTGACTGCCGACAATCTGGTCCAGATGTTCTTCGGTTGGGAAGGGGTGGGCCTTGCCAGCTACCTGCTGATCGGTTTCTGGTTCAAGAAGCCCAGCGCCAACGCCGCCGCGATCAAGGCCTTCGTGGTCAATCGTGTGGGCGACCTCGGCTTCATGCTCGGCATTTTCGGCACCTATCTGGTGTTCGACACTGTATCGATCAGCGAGATCCTGGCCGCCGCGCCCGGCATGAGCGGGGCGACGATCGGTTTCCTTGGTTACAATGTCTATACGATGGACGTGCTGTGCATCCTGCTGTTCATCGGCGCGATGGGCAAATCGGCGCAGCTTGGCCTGCACACCTGGCTTCCCGATGCGATGGAAGGCCCAACTCCGGTATCCGCGCTGATCCACGCTGCGACGATGGTTACTGCCGGCGTGTTCATGGTCGTCCGGCTATCGCCGATGTTCGAAACCGCGCCCATTGCGCTCGGCATGGTGACCTTTATCGGTGCCGCCACCTGTATTTTCGCCGCCACTGTCGGCACGACCCAGTGGGACATCAAGCGGGTCATCGCCTATTCGACCTGTTCGCAGCTCGGCTACATGTTCTTCGCGGCAGGCGTGGGCGCATACGGCGCGGCCATGTTCCACCTGTTTACGCACGCCTTCTTCAAGGCGCTGCTGTTCCTTGGCGCAGGTTCGGTCATCCACGCGATGCACCACGAGCAGGACATGCGCTATTACGGCAACCTGCGTAAGCATATCCCGCTGACATTCTGGGCGATGATGATGGGCACGCTGGCGATTACCGGGGTGGGCATCTACCACCTCGGGATTGGGTTCGCCGGCTTCTGGTCGAAGGATGCGATCATCGAAGTCGCCTTTGCACGCGGCACGGAACTGGGCATGTTCGCCTTCTGGATGGGTGTGTTCGCCGCGCTGCTGACCAGCTTCTATAGCTGGCGTCTGATGTTCCTCACCTTCTGGGGCAAGCCGCGCTGGATCGAGAGCGAACACATTCAGCACAGCGTTCACAAGACGCCGGAACAAGCGGGCGAGGATACGACGGGGGGCTATCACCCGCATGAAAGCCCCATTTCGATGCTTGTCCCACTTGGCGTGCTGTCGATCGGTGCCGTATTGGCCGGGCAGATATTCGCGCCGACCTTCCTCGACGATGCAGCGTTCTGGGGTAGCTCGATCTTCTACAACGAGCCGCTGATTCACGCGATGCACGCCGTGCCTTATTGGGTGAAGTATTCGGCGCTGATCGTGATGCTTATCGGCCTGTTCGTCGCCTGGCTGGCCTATATCAAGGATACCAGCATTCCGGCCAAGACGGCCGAACAGCTCGGCCCGATCTATCGCTTCCTCTACAACAAGTGGTATTTCGACGAACTCTACCACTATCTCTTCGTGGTCCCGGCCTTCTGGCTCGGCCGCCAGTTCTGGAAACTCGGCGATGTCGGCACGATCGACCGTTTCGGCCCCAACGGCATTGCCTGGGTAGTCGAAAAAGGCTCGGTCGGCGCTCGCAAGTTCCAGACCGGATATCTGTATAGCTATGCGCTGGTGATGCTTCTCGGACTCGTCGCCGCGATCACCTGGGTGCTGTTCTGATGGAGTTTCCCATCCTTTCCCTGATGCTCGCCGTCCCGCTGGCCGGCGCAATCGCCTGCCTTTTCCTCGGGGCACAGGCCGCGCGGATGACCGCGTTGCTGGCCACGCTGATCAATCTCGCTCTCGGCATTCTCCTGTGGATGAATTTCGAGATCGGCGGGGCGCAGTGGCAGTTTGTCGAACGGGCGGAGATTTTCGCCGGCTTCAGCTACGCGCTCGGCATCGACGGCATCGCGCTGATGTTGATCATGCTCAGCGTGTTCCTCATGCCGATCTGCGTTCTCGCCTCCTGGGATGCGATCACCAAGCGCGTGGGCGAATACATGAGCGCCTTCCTGCTGATGGAAGTGCTGATGATCGGCGTGTTCGCCGCGCAGGATCTCTACCTGTTCTACATTTTCTTCGAAGCCGGCCTGATCCCGATGTATCTGATCATCGGCGTGTGGGGCGGCGATAACCGGATCTACGCCTCGTATAAGTTCTTCCTCTACACACTGCTCGGCTCGGTTCTGATGCTGATCGCAATGATGTGGATGGTGAACCAGGCGGGCACCACCGACATCCCGACGCTGCTGAATTACGACTTCGATCCTTCGGCGCAGACCTGGCTGTGGCTCGCCTTCTTTGCCAGCTTCGCGGTAAAAATGCCGATGTGGCCGGTCCACACCTGGCTGCCCGACGCGCACGTTCAGGCGCCCACTGCCGGTTCGGTGATCCTCGCCGGTGTATTGCTGAAGCTCGGCGGTTACGGTTTCATCCGCTTCAGTCTGCCGATGTTCCCCGAAGCGAGCGAGCAGTTCGCCTGGCTCGTCTACATCCTCTCGATGATCGCGGTGATCTACACCTCGCTGGTCGCGCTGGTGCAGAACGACATGAAGAAGCTGATCGCCTATTCCTCGGTCGCCCACATGGCGATCGTGACCGTCGGCCTGTTCGCCTTCAATGTGCAGGGGATCGAGGGCGCGATGATGGTCATGCTCGGCCACGGCCTCGTGTCGGGCGCGCTGTTCCTGTGTGTGGGCGTGATCTACGATCGCCTGCATACCCGCGAGATCGCGCGCTATGGCGGGCTGGCGATCAACATGCCGAAATACGCATTGTTCTTCCTGCTGTTCACCATGGCCAGCATCGGCCTGCCGGGAACCAGCAACTTCATCGGCGAATTCCTCGCGCTGGCCGGGATCTACAAGGTCTCCACGCTGGTGACGCTGGTCTGCACCACGGGCATCATTCTTGGTGCCGCCTACATGCTCTACCTATACCGCCGCGTGGCTTTCGGCGAACAGAAGAACGCCGATGCCGCGGCGATGCCCGATCTCAACGCCCGCGAATGGGCCATGCTTGCCCCGATCGCAGCCGCCGTGCTGTGGATGGGCGTCTATCCGGAAAGCTTCCTTGCCCCCATGCGTCAGGACATTGCCGCACTTGAGGCGCGCATCGCGCGTGCCGCACCCGATTTCGATGCCGACAATGTGATCGGTACCCCGCGCGAGCATAACGCCAATTATGTCGCGGCGGCCCATGGTGAGGAGGGAGCACACTGATGTCCTATGCAAGCTCTCTTTACCTGACCGGGGCCGAGGTCGGGCTTTCGCTGGTCGGGCTCGTTCTCCTGCTCGTGAGCGCCTGGAGCGGCCCCCGCTCGGGACGTATGCTCACGGTAATCGCCGGTGCCGCTCTGCTCGCCGCTGCGGTGTTCAGCATCCACCTGTTCGACCGTGCGTCCGGTGACGTAGCAGCGCGCGCCTTCGGCGATCTCTATCGCGCCGATGCTTTCGGCAGCTTCGCCAAGGTCCTTATTTATCTTGCGACCGCGGCCGTTCTCGTCGTGACACCGCGTTTCTTCGCGCAAGTCGGCGGGTATCGCGGCGAATACCCTGTGCTGATGCTTTTCAATGCGGTCGGCATGGGCATGATGGTGTCGGCCAGCGATCTGATGACGCTCTATATCGGCCTCGAAATGTCGAGCCTGTCGAGCTACATCCTGGCAAGCTTCCTGCGCCAGGATGACCGCTCCGCCGAAGCAGGGCTCAAATACTTCGTTCTCGGCGCGCTGGCTTCTGGCATCATCCTTTACGGCGTGAGCCTGGTTTACGGCTTCACCGGCACGACCAATTACGAGGGAATTCGCGCCGCATTCGACACGAATTTCTCGACCGGTGCGCTGTTCGGCGTGGTCTTTGTGCTGGCGGGTCTGGCTTTCAAGGTGAGCGCCGTGCCGTTCCACATGTGGACGCCGGACGTGTATGAAGGCGCCCCGACACCTGTCACCGCGTTCTTCGCCAGTGCCCCGAAGGTCGCCGCAATGGGGATGCTGCTGCGAATGGCGATGGATCCCTTCGCGGGTGAAGTCGACAGTTGGCGGCAGATCGTGATCTTCGCGGCGCTTGCCTCGATCGTGGTTGGTGCGCTGGGCGCGATCGGCCAGCAGAACCTGAAGCGCCTGCTTGCCTATTCCTCGATCAACAATGTCGGTTTCATTCTGATAGGCTTGGCCGCGGCCACCCCGGCGGGCGTAGCCGGTGCGTTGACGTATCTCACCATCTACGTCGCGATGGTCGTCGGCAGCTTCACCGCGCTGCTCATGCTGCGCGATCCGACGGGCAACAATCTGGAAACCTTTGCAGACATTTCCGGCCTGTCGACCAAGCGTCCAGCACTTGCCTGGTCGTTGCTGGCCGTGATGTTCAGCCTTGCCGGCATTCCGCCACTGTTCGGTTTTTGGGGCAAGTTCGTGGTGTTTCAGGCCGCGGTGCAGGCCGATCTCGTCGCGCTCGCCGTTATCGGTATCGCGGCCAGCGTGATTGGTGCCTTCTACTACCTCAAGTTCATCAAGGTGATGTTCTTCGACGAGCCGGTGCGCGAAGTCGAGGCGAGCAGCCCGATCGGGCACTGGGCGGTGCTGGCGGTTTGCGTGGCTATCATTTCGCCGCTCGGCTATCTGCTGACCATCCCGCTGGGTGAGTGGACGGCGCAGGCGGCAGCGTCCTTCGTCGCCGCGATGTGATCCGCTTCGTTACCGAAACCGGTTCGACCAATTCCGATCTCGCCGCGCAGTTGCGCGCAGGGGAAACCGTGGCCGAGGGGCAGTGGCTGGTTGCCGACCGGCAGCTTTCGGGGCGAGGGCGACAGGGCCGTACCTGGTTCGATGGCCGGGGCAACTTCATGGGCTCCACCGCGGTTCATATTGCCCCGCGCGATCCAAGTCCGGCGACCCTTGCGCTGGTGGCAGGCGTCGCGGCCTACGAAGCGGTCTCGAAGGTGCTCGCCGACCCCAGCCAGTTGCGCCTCAAATGGCCGAACGATCTCATGCTCGGCAATGCAAAGCTTGCCGGCATCCTGCTCGAGCGCGAAGGCGATGCGATCATTGTCGGCATGGGGGTGAACCTGGCGGCGGCACCCGATTTGCCCGATCGCAAGACCATCGCGCTGTCTGCGTTGGGGCCGGTACCCGACCGCGACCTTTTCGCCCATGCGCTGGCCCGGGAATTCGATCGCGAGCTGGAGCGCTGGCGGACCTACGGGCTCGAACCGCTCGTGCGCCGTTGGGTTTCGGTCGCACATCCCGCCGGAACATCCCTGGTCGTCCAGCCACCGGGTGAAAAGCGGATAGAAGGAAGCTTCGCCGGTCTGACCGCCGATGGGGCGCTCTCGCTGCGCTTGGCCGATGGCTCCACCCGTGCCATCCATGCGGGCGATGTAATGCTCGCGAATGAGGAGAGTTGAGCCATGTTGCTGGCAGCCGATGTGGGGAATACCAATGTCGTCTTCGCGCTGATCGACGGGCGCGAAATCAAGGCGCGCTGGCGTATTGCCACCGACCCGCGCAGGACCGGCGACGAATACGCGGTATGGCTGTTGCAGCTCGCCGAATTTCAGGGCTTCGACAAGGGCGATATCACGCAGATGATAATCGGCTCGGTCGTGCCGCGGGCGATCCACAACCTTACTGTCCTGTCGGAAAAGTACCTCGGCATAACGCCGCTGATCGCGGGACAAGGTAGCGCCCAGTGGGGTTTCGAACTCGATATCGAGCAGCCCAGTTCGCTGGGCGCCGACCGGGCGCTCAACACGCTTGCCGCCCATGCGAAATACGATGGCGACCTGGTCGTGGTCGATTTCGGCACGGCGACCACTTTCGACGCGATCGACTTTACCGGAGCCTATAAGGGCGGGATCATCGCGCCGGGTATCAACCTCTCGCTCGATGCGCTGGTCGGCAATACCGCCAAGCTGCCGCGCATCGCGATCGAGCGGCCCGACAGCGACAGTGTGATCGGCCGCAATACCGAAGACCAGATGCTGATCGGCGTATTCTGGGGCTATGTCGGACTTATCGAAGGATTGATTTCCCGAATGAAACACGAAATCGGCCGACCGGCCAAGGTAGTGGCGACCGGCGGATTGGCGATCCTGTTCGACGAAAACACAGCGCTTTTCGATGCGGTCGATACCGACCTCACGCTTGAAGGGCTTGCCATTCTTGCGGAGCGCGCGGCTTGAAGAAGGACTTCACTCCCGAAGACGAACTGCTCTTCCTCGCGCTGGGCGGTTCGGGCGAGATCGGCATGAACGTCAATCTCTACGGGTGCCAGGGCCGGTGGCTGATGGTCGATCTCGGCATGACCTTTTCGGGCGATCAATATCCCGGCGTCGACCTCGTCTTCGCCGATCTCGAATTCATCGAAGATCGCGCCGACAAGCTCGATGCGATCGTGCTGACCCATGCGCATGAAGATCATATCGGCGCGGTGCCCTATTTCGCGGCCGATCTCGACGTGCCGATCTATGCGACGCCGTTCACCGCCGAGCTTGTCCGGCGAAAACTGCAGGAAGCGGGGCTGGTCGACCAGGTCGATGTGCATGTCATTTCCGACGATCATGGCAGTTTCGCCATCGGTCCGTTCGAGATCACCTATATTCCGCTCGCTCATTCGATCGCTGAGGGCAATGCGCTGCTGATCGATACGCCGCATGGGCGCATCTTTCATACGGGCGACTGGAAGCTCGATGAAGACCCGATCATCGGCGAGCCGACCACCGAGGAAGAGCTGACCGAAATCGGCGACGAGGGCGTGCTTGCGCTGGTCTGCGACAGCACCAATGTCTTCAATCCCGCACCCAGCGGTTCTGAAGGGGCGGTGTATAAGGGGTTGCTCGAAGAGGTGCAGCGCCACGCAGGCAAGCGTGTATTGGTGACCACGTTCGCCAGCAATGTTGCACGGCTGCAGACATTGAGCGATGTCGCACGCGAGACCGGGCGGCAGATTTGTGTCGCGGGGCGTTCGCTCGACCGGATCATCGAGGTTTCGCAGGACAATGGCTATCTGCAGGACTTCCCCGAGCCGGTCGACTTCGACACCGCGATGGGCCTGCCGCGCGGCGATCTGCTGATCCTCGCCACCGGGGGGCAGGGCGAACCACGCGCGGCGCTTGCCCGGATTGCCGACGAGAACCACCCGCTCGAACTCGTAAGCGGCGATGTCGTGCTGTTCTCGAGCCGACAGATACCTGGCAACGAAATCTCCATCGGGGCGGTGCAGAACAAGCTGGCAGCGCGCGGAATTACGATGGTTACCGATCGTCAGAGCATGATCCACGTGTCCGGCCATCCGGGACGCCCCGAGCTGGAAGCGCTCTATGGCTGGCTGCGGCCGGATATCCTCGTTCCCGTGCATGGCGAAATGCGTCACATGCAGGAACAGGGCAGGCTGGGTAAGGCTAACGGTATTCCCGATCAGGTCGTGCAGCAGAACGGCGATATCGTGCGTCTTGCCCCCGGCGCGCCGGGCAAGGTGGCCGAAGTGCGGGCCGGCAGGCTTGTTCTGGATGGCGACATCATCGTGCCCGCCGATGGCGAGGCGATCGCCATGCGCCGCCGGATCATGCGCGAGGGCGTGGTCATCGTTGCGCTCGACGGCGATCTCAACCCGCGTCTCGACAGCGTCGGCCTGCCGCTCGACGAGGATTACGAGGATTTTGTAGCGGAGGCGGCGGACGATATTCGTGCGGCGATAGCGAAGCTTCGCGGGCGCGACCGGCGCAACGAGGCGAGCATCCACGAGGCTGCGCGTCTTGCCGCTCGCCGCGCAGCTCAGCGCTGGTCGGGCAAACGCCCGCAGGTTCGCGTCATCCTGCCCAATCTGTAGGAGTCCTACCCATGGAATGGACCAGCATTCTCGCGATCTATTTCCTGTTCTTCGTCTTCAGCGCCTTCGTGCTGCTGCCTTTCGGCGTGCGCACACATGACGAGGCGGGTATCGAGAAGGTCCCCGGCCAGGCAGACAGCGCTCCGGTGGAATTCCGGGGCGGACGGCTGTTGCTGCGCGCGGCCGTGCTCGCCGCGCTCGTCACGGCGGTCTATGTGGCCAACTATATCAATGGCTGGATAACGGTCGAGGACCTGATCCTCTGGGGTCCCGATGCGGGGTGATTATTGCCGCAGCCGTTCGAGCGCCTGCGCCAGCACCACATAGAGCTTGCCCATATCGCTGCTGAGCAGGGTTACGCTCACTGCATTGCCGTCACGTGTCGACAGCATGGTGCGCAGCATGGATTCGAAATCATGGATATAGCGGCTCACATGCTCGCGAAAATCCTGGTCGGTATCGTAGAGTTCCGCGATTTCGCGCGCTTCGGTATTGTCGACCAGGCGCACCGCGCGGCGAGTGAATATGCCGCGATCTCCCCGCAAATAGCTCGCCCATGCGGTATCGGTGACTTCGGTCGAGAGCACTTTTGCGATGTCGATCGCGTTGGAATTCAGGCTTTCCGTAATCAGGGCGACGCGGCGCGAGAAGTCGTTATCGACGTCCTCGCTCGCGCGTTCGCGTGCGTGCGCGATACGGCTTTCGAGATTGCCGGTAAGTTCGTTGACCTTGGCGAGCTGATCGCGGAGCTGACGCATGGATTCGCGGCCCGCTTCGGCTGAGCGCGCAGTGGCCTTGTCCAGCGCGCTAATCGCCTCTTCGGTATGTTCGCGCAGAGCCTTGTCGATTGCTTCCGCGCTCTGTTCCCCGACCTTATCCGCGATGCGGGCAATACGAGTCGCCTGTTCGCTTTCAACCGCCGAGAGGGCGGTACGGGCGCTTTCTTCCAACGCTGTGATCGCAGCGCGCAATTCGCCGTGCACCCGTTCGGACAGCGTGGCACTTTCGTCACCCAGCGCAGCGACAGCGGAGCGCAACCGTTCAATACTGTCGATCTGAGCCACGGCGGTCTCGCCGAAACCGGCCTGGAATTCATCGACCGCGCCCATCGCTTCGCGGCTGCGCAGTTCTGCGGCATCCATGCTCGCGGTCAGCGCTTCGCCTGCCGTTTTCGCCTGGTCGAGCAGATTCTTCACCTCTTCGGCGCGTTCTTCGATACTCGCCAGACGATCCTCGCTCGCTGCCATTGCCACGGGCAGTTCGTCCCGGCTGTGCTTGGCGCTCGCCCGTATCAGTTCGAGCAGGCGCACGCTGGCATCGGTCAGGGCGGAGACTGCCTCATCGGTGTCCGTAAGCGCTTCCCGGCTTTCCGCCAACTTGGCGTCGAGTGTGGCAATACCGGAAGAGAGTTCCTCGCGAGCTTCGCGTCCTTGCTCGCTGACGGTGGAGAACGTCTTTCCGAGTGCGGCAATGCGGTCGGCAAGCTCTTCGCCTTCGGCGGCCATCAGCGATAACTGCTCCGCCTGGGCGGCCCGGCGTTCGGCGATCACTTCATCGAGTTCGGCCAGGCGCTCGCTCATGCCGCTGCGCGCCTCGTCCTCTGCCTGCGATAGCTCGGCCTGACGCCGCGAGGTTTCCTCGGCGAACAAGCGGTTGCGCTCGGCAATGCGCGCGTCGACCGTCTGGGCCTCGGCGAACAGATCCTTCAGCTTCGCATTGGCCGCGGCAATGGCCGAATCGTCGATCCGCGTAATCTCGGCAATGGCGTCGCGCAGCCGCTCCTGCATCGCCTCGACTTGCCCGTTCCAAGCCGTCAAAGCATGCGCTTCTCCATCGCGGATCGAGCTTGCCGTCTGGGCGGTTTCGTCTCTCAGAATGACGAGGCGCTCGCGCAGGCTTTCCATGGCCGCTTCCCGTTCGCGGGCAGCTTCCGCATCGGTTTCGGCCAACTCGTTGCGGAGCCGCTCGAACC
>CAMYIQ010000266.1 GCA_947258465.1 uncultured Erythrobacter sp. | reverse complement strand
GTCTATGCCGTGCTCGGCGGGATGAAGGGCATCACCTACACGCAGGTCGCGCAATATTGCGTCCTGATCTTTGCCTATATGGTTCCGGCCTTCTTCCTGAGCTTCATGATCACGGGCAATCCCATCCCGCAGATCGGCCTCGGTTCCACGGTGAACGATGGCTCCGGTCTGTATGTGTTGCAGAAACTCAATCTGGTGCTCACCGATCTGGGCTTCGGGCAATATACCGACGGGTCGAAGAGCATGATCGATGTGTTCTGCATCACGCTGGCGCTGATGGTCGGCACGGCGGGGCTGCCGCATGTCATCGTGCGGTTCTTCACCGTGCCCAAGGCATCCGACGCCCGCAAGTCGGCCGGTTGGGCGCTCGTGTTCATCGCGCTGCTTTACACCACCGCTCCGGCCGTCGGTGCCTTCGCCCGCCTCAACTTCATCGATACGGTGAACGAGACGAGCTATTCCGAGGCGCCCGGCTGGTTCAAGAACTGGGAACGCAACGATCTGATCGCTTTCTACGACAAGAACGAAGACGGTGTGATGCAGTATCGCAGCGGAGATTCGATCATCGGTGCCCCCAGCTATGCCGAAACGACGGCGGCTGCGGGTCAGCGCGCGCTCAATAACGAACCCGACATGACCAGCGAAAACGAGGTCTATGTCGATCGTGACATCATGGTGCTGGCCAATCCGGAAATCGGCAATCTGCCGGGCTGGGTGATCGCGCTGGTGGCAGCGGGCGGCCTTGCGGCGGCTTTGTCCACGGCGGCAGGACTGCTGCTGGTGATTTCCAGCTCGGTCAGTCACGATCTGCTCAAATCGACCTTCAAGCCGAACATTTCGGAGAAGGGCGAGTTGCTGGCGGCGCGTGTCGCGGCGACGGCGGCGATCGTGGTCGCGGGCTATCTCGGCATCTATCCGCCCGGATGGGTCGCGCAGGTGGTCGCCTTCGCTTTCGGCCTGGCTGCGGCCAGCCTGTTCCCGGCCATCTTCATGGGCATCTTCTCGAAATCCATGAACAAGGAAGGGGCGATTGCGGGCATGGTGACGGGCCTGGCCTTCACCTTCGGCTACATCGTCTACTTCAAGCTGGCGAACCCGGCGGCGAATGTGGCGGAGAACTGGCTCTTCGGCGTATCGCCCGAAGGGATCGGTGTGGTCGGCATGGTGCTCAACTTCGCCGTCGCGATCGCGGTGTCGAAGGTGACGGCGAGCCCGCCGATGGAAATCCGCAAACTGGTGGATTCGATCCGCGTGCCGCGCGGCGCGGGTGATGCCCACGCGCACTAGGCTCGGGCCTGGGTGAAAGGAGGGGGCGGCGCTTCACGGTGCCGCCCCCTTCCTTGCATTGCGCGGCGACTGGGATAGTCTGTCTGCGGGAGGGCAATCGGCCATGCTGTTCGGGACGGCGATCGCTGCCGCGACGCTATATCTTGCGGGCCTGTTCTGGCTGGCCGCGCGCCAGGACCGCGCAGCCGATGCGGGCAGGACGCTGCCGCCACGCCAGCGCGACTGGGTCTATGGGCTGAGCCTTGCGGTCTATTGCACCAGTTGGACCTTCTTCGGCGGCGTGGGCACTGCGGCAACTGCCGGCTGGCACTATCTTTCGATCTATCTGGGGCCGATTCTGGTGTTCACGCTGGGGTTCGGCCTGGTGCGCCGTATCCTGGCGCAGGCCAAGGCGCAGCATTCCACCTCGATCGCCGATTTTCTGTCTGCCCGCTACGGCAAGAGCGCCGTGGTCGCCGCGCTTGTGAGCCTGATCGCCACGGTAGGTTCGCTGCCCTATATGGCGCTCCAGCTCCAATCGGTCGGCAGCTCTCTGCTCGCTCTCGATCCGGGCCTGGAGGCCAGCGTTACGACCGACGAGCTGGTTCTTCTTGTGGCGGGCAGCATGGCGCTGTTCGCGATCCTGTTCGGTTCGCGTCGCGGCGACCGGTCGGGTGACAATAGCGGTCTCGTGATAACCATCGCGGTCGAATCGATAGTGAAGCTCGTCGCCCTGGTGGCGCTTGCCGCCTTTGCGCTGGTTTTGCTCATGGGCGCGCCGCAAGGCTTAACGCAGGCGGTGTCGCCGTTCTCCGCCTTGCAGCTTGATGCCCGGTTTGCGATCCTTACCCTTACGTCGGCAT
Organism: uncultured Erythrobacter sp.; assembly: GCA_947258465.1. Classification (GTDB taxonomy): domain Bacteria; phylum Pseudomonadota; class Alphaproteobacteria; order Sphingomonadales; family Sphingomonadaceae; genus Qipengyuania. Next base: position 17,580 of record CAMYIQ010000266.1, on the reverse strand, counting down.
GCGCTGCCTTATGCCTTCCGCGCCAGTTTCACATGGCATTCGTCGAGGCGCAGACCGATCGGGCGACCCCGACCATGCGCTGGCTGTTTCCGGCCTATCTGGTCGTCACATCGCTGGTCATCGTGCCGATCGTACTGGCCGGACTTTCGATCCTGCCGGAATCGACCAATGCGGACATGATCGTGATGGCTCTGCCGCTTGCCGGTGGCAGCGATGCCCTTGCGCTGCTGGTGTTCATCGGCGGCTTTTCCGCTTCCACCGGAATGATCGTCGTTGCCAGCGTCGCCCTGTCGACCATGATCACCAACGATCTGATTTCGCCGCTGCTGTTCAGGCGCGAACTGACCGGCAGCGGCGATCGCACTCGTCTTGCTGCACGACTGCTCATGGTCCGGCGCCTGGTCATTGCCGGCCTTCTGTTCTTCGCCTATCTCTTCTATCTGGGGTTCGGAGCAGCGGCCAATCTGGCCGGCCTTGGCACGCTGGCCTTTGCCGCCACGGCGCAGTTCGCCCCCGGGCTGGTGATCGGCATGACCAACCGCCATGGCAACAAGGTCGGCATGGTTTCCGGTCTCGCGGCGGGTTTCGCCTGCTGGCTGGTGCTGCTGATCTACCCTGCGGCGACCGGTCAGGCTCCTATCTTCTCGATCCACCCAGATATGTTGGTGTCGGGCGTTATCCTCAGCCTTGGGGCGAATGTCGCGGCCTTCTGGTTCGGCTCTGCCGTCGGACGCGAAACGCTGGTCGATGCGGCACAGGCCGCAGCTTTCGTCGGCGCAGCCGCGCCAGGTGGGCGTCCCGCCTTCACAACCGCCAAGCGGATTGCCGATATCCGCTTGCTGCTGGCCCAATTCGTCGGGAGGAGACGCGCGCGGGCTTCGCTCGAGGCCATGGGCAATGGTCTGCGCGACAGCGATCCGGCGAGCCCGGAAATCTTGAGCATGGCCGAACGGCTCATCGCCGGTGTGGTCGGCAGCTCTTCGGCCCGCATGTTGATCACCAGTTGGTCGCAAGGCGACCCCGTGCCGCTCGAACAGGTCGTAGCGATGTTCGACGAAACGAACCGCCGCCTGACCTTCAGCGGCGATTTGCTGCGACTGGCGATCGAGAACATCGATCAGGGGGTGGCGCTGGTCGATGCGGAAATGAAGCTGGTCGCCTGGAACAGCCGGTATCAGGAAATGTTCGCCTTGCCCGATCATCTGGCCAGCGTCGGCACATCTATTGCCGACCTCATTCGATATAATCTCCAGCAGAGCGGAATGCCCGAAGAGGAGATCGAGGAGCAGGTCGCCCGGCGGCTCGACCATATGCGCGCAGGCCGCCAGCACCGTCTCGAGCGGGAGCAACCCGACGGGCGGATCATGCGCATTGTCGGCAATCCGGCACCGGGCGGCGGGTATGTGACCAGTTACAGCGATGTCACGGCCGATCGCAGGGCCGAACAGGCGCTGGAACAAAAAGTGGCGGACCGGACGCGCCAGTTGAGCGAAGCGAACGCCGCCCTGGAAGCAGCGACACGCTCCAAGACCCGCTTCCTTGCGGCGGCCAGCCACGACCTGATCCAGCCACTCAACGCCGCACGTCTGTTCGCATCCGCGCTGGGTGAAGAGGTGCGCGGGCGCGATCAGCTCGTCCGGCTGGTGCGGGACCTCGACGGCTCGATCAGTTCCGCCGATCGCGTCATTCGCACCTTGCTGGATATTTCGAAGCTCGATGGAGGCGGTATCGAGCCGCGGCCCGAACCCGTGGCGCTCAATGACATTCTCGATGAAATGGAACGCGAATTCGCCCTCCAGGCACGCGACAAGGGCCTCGATCTGCGGCGTGTCCATACCAGTGCCTGGGTGACGACCGATCGCGGTCTGCTGACGAGCGTGGTCCGCAATCTCACCAGCAATGCCATACGCTACACGCGCCGGGGGGGGGTCCTTCTGGGTGTGCGGCCTTCCGGCGACGAGGTCGAGCTTTGCGTCTACGACACCGGGCCGGGCATTGCGGACGAAGATGTAGAGCGCCTGTTCGACGAATTCGAGCGGGGAGAGTCCGGCGATCGGGAAGGCCTGGGTTTGGGCCTGGCCATCGTAAGGCGTATCGCATCGCTGCTCCGGGTCGAGGTTGTCACCCGTTCGGTCGAGGGGTCGGGCAGCCGGTTCGCCGTGCGATTGCCCGTTTTGCGTAGAGGTGCCCGCGCGGCGCCGGAACGCATGCGCCGGGCATCGACTTTGCTCGACGCGAATGTCCTCGTCGTCGATAACGACCCTTCCGCGCTCGACGCGACCGCTGCATTGCTCGGCAAATGGGGCCTTCGGGTCCTCTGCGCATCGGGCAAGCAGGAGGCGCTGGCGGTTGCGCCCACCGCGCCCGACGTTGTCATCATGGATTTCCGCCTCGATGGCCGCGATCGCGGCGATGGCGTGTTCGAAGACTTGTGCAGGGTTTGGAAAGCGCGCCCCCCGGCCATCCTGCTGACCGCCGAGGCGAGCGACGAGACGGGGCAGGCGGCAGAGCGCATGGGGGCCAATCGCCTGCTCAAACCGTCCTCACCCGCCGCCTTGCGCGCGCTGATTTCCGATTGCGTGGCACGCGGTGCGACCACCGGTCAGCGTGATGTCGGGTCCGCTATTTCCTGATCGACGTCCAGCTTGGCCGCCATCAGCACCGCCTGGGTACGGTTCACCACGCCGAGCTTGCGAAGAATGGCAGTGATATGCGCCTTGACCGTCGCTTCGCTGATATCGAGCTCATACGCGATCTGCTTGTTCAGCAGCCCTTCGTTCAACTGGCTGAGAATACGCCTCTGTGCCGGAGTAAGGCTGGCGATTCTGGCGAGATCGGCATCGGGTTCGGTATCGGTCGGCGGGAACCACGGATCGCCCTCGCGGACACAGGCGAGCGCTTCGCGCATTCGATCCAGGCTGGCCGACTTGGGAATGAACGCGGCTGCGCCGAGCTGACTGGCCGCCGCATAGACGCGCGGTTCCTCGCTCGCCGAAATGATCGCCACCGGCAAGGCGGGGAAGTCCTGCCGAAAATCCATCAGGGCGGTGAGCCCGTTGGAATCTTCCATATGCAGATCGAGCAACAGCGCCTCGGCCCCGGCTTCGACTTCGCACCTCGCCTCGCCCGCGCTCGAAGCTTCCACGATCACCGCATCGGGCCAGACCTTTGTCACCGCATGAGTCAATGCCGTGCGGAACAGCGGGTGGTCATCGGCGATGATGATGCGTCGGGCCATAAACTCAGTTGTTTTGCCTGCCTTCGATCAATCGATCAACCAGGCTCGGATCGGCGAGCGTCGATGTATCTCCCAGCGTGCCATATTCGTCCTCGGCGATCTTGCGCAGGATACGGCGCATGATCTTGCCGCTGCGGGTCTTGGGCAGTCCGTCGGTGAACTGGATATGGTCGGGTGAAGCGATCGGCCCGATTTCGCTGCGTACATGCCCGCGCAGTTCGGAATAAAGCGCATCGCCGCCTTCTTCGCCCGCATTGAGCGTGACGTAGCAGTAGATACCCTGTCCCTTGATATCGTGCGGATATCCGACCACCGCGGCCTCCGCCACCTTGGGGTGCAGCACCAGCGCGCTTTCCACTTCGGCGGTGCCCATGCGGTGCCCGGATACATTGATGACATCGTCGACGCGGCCGGTGATCCAGTAATATTCGTCTTCGTCGCGGCGGCAGCCATCGCCCGTGAAATATTTGCCCTTATAGGTGCTGAAATAGGTCTGTTCGAAGCGTCCATGGTCGCCATAGACCGTGCGTGCCTGGCCGGGCCAGCTATGCGTGATACACAGATTCCCCTCGGTCGCCCCGTCCAGAACCTTGCCTTCATGGTCGACCAGTTGAGGGCATACACCGAAGAAGGGCTTACCCGCACTGCCCGGCTTCATGTCGTGCGCCGAAGGCAGGGTCGTGATCATGCAGGCGCCGGTTTCGGTCTGCCACCAGGTATCGATGATCGGGCAGCGTTTTTCTCCAACCACATCGAAATACCAGCGCCACGCCTCGGGATTGATCGGCTCTCCCACCGTGCCCAGCAGCCGTATCGAGGAGCGATTATGCGCGGTGACGAAGGCATCGCCTTCGCGCATCAGGGCGCGGATCGCGGTCGGCGCGGTATAGAGGATATTGACCTTGTGCTTTTCCACCGTCTGCCAGAAGCGCGAATGGTCGGGATAGCTGGGTATGCCCTCGAAGATCACCTGTGTCGCCCCGTTGAACAGGGGACCGTAGGTGATATAGCTGTGGCCGGTGACCCACCCGATATCCGCCGTGCACCAGAACACCTCACCAGGCTGATAATCGAAGATGTAGTGGAAGGTGGTGGCGGTCCAGACGCCATAGCCGCCCGTGGTATGCACCACACCCTTCGGCTTGCCGGTCGATCCCGAGGTGTAGAGGATGAAAAGTGGATCTTCCGCTTTCATCGGTTCGCAAGGGCATTCGGCATCGCTTGCCACCTCGTGATACCAGTGGTCGCGGCCCGCCGTCATGTCGATGTCCGCGCCGGTGTGGCGAACCACCAGCATTCCGTCGAGCGGCGTTTCGTGATCCGGTTCGGCCAGCGCGGCGTCGACATTCGCCTTGAGCGGGATGTGTTTGCCCCCGCGAAGGCCTTCATCGGCGGTAACCACGAAGCGGCTGCCGCATCCTTCGATGCGCCCGGCCAGGGCTTCGGGCGAGAAGCCGCCGAAGACGACCGAATGGATCGCGCCAAGACGCGCGCAGGCAAGCATGGCGAGCACGCCTTCCACGATCATCGGCATGTAGATCGTTACGCGATCGCCCTTGCCGACGCCGATAGCCTTGAGCGCATTGGCCATGGCGACGACCTCGCGGTGCAATTGCCGATAGGTCAGCGTGCGTCCCGGGGAAGCGGGATCGTCCGGCTCGAAAATCAACGCGGTCCGGTCGCCAAGCGTTTCCAGGTGGCGGTCCACCGCATTGTGGCACAGGTTCAGCTCGCCATCGGCGAACCAGGCGATGTCGACCGGATCGAAGGACCATTCGCCGGCCTTGGTGGGAAAGGCCGACCAATCGAGGCGTTTCGCCTGGTCGAGCCAGAACTCGTCCGGCTGCTCGACCGATCGCCGGTACAGCTCCTCATACTCTTCCGGGGTGCAGTGGGTTGCATGGTTGGTTTCTAGGCGCTGGACGGAATCGAGCATCGATGATCTCCCTTCATTCTGTTCAATAGCACTCTGCCCCCCATGCGCGCTTTCAGACGAAGGTCTTACGACCATCTGCCCATTCCCGGCCGGTGCCGGGCACCGCATACTCGCGACAAAATAGCAGCGAGGGAGGTTGGGATATGGCACTGAAGGATATCAGAAAATACACCCGTGCGGCACTGCTTGCCGCGACGTGTCTTACAGCGACGCCGGCAGCGGCCCAGGATGGGAACGTCGAGGAGCGGCTCGACCGGCTGGAGGCGCTGGTAACAAGCCTGCTCGAACGGATGGATGCGCAGCAGGGGCGAATGGATGCCCGCCAGGCCGAAACGCTCGCCGCGACCGAACAGGCGCTCGCCGAAACGCGCGCCTTGCAGGAACGCCAGGTGGAACTGGCCGCGCAGATCGACGAGCCGAAGAAACAGGAAGACAAGGGCTTTCGCGTCGGCAACACCACCATCGCCTATGCAGGATATGTGAAGCTCGATGCGATCTCGCAGCGTACCAGTGGCGGGCAAATCGGCACGGGCAGTATCGTGCGCGATTTCCTCATTCCCGGGGCTATTCCAGTGGGCGGCCCCGCGTCGGGATGGGATAGCGATTTCAGCGCGCGGCAATCGCGCCTGATCTTCAAGACCGCCACCGATGTCGGCAACGGGCACGAACTCAATTCGCAGATCGAGCTCGATTTCATGGTTACGCCGGGTGGCGACGAGCGCGTGTCGAACAGTTACCAGCCGCGCCTGCGACAGGCGTTCATAACCTACGACAACTGGCTCTTCGGTCAGACCTGGTCGACTTTCCAGAATGTCGGCGCGCTGCCCGAGAGCCTGGATTTCGTCGGAACCACGCCGGGCACGGTGTTCGAACGCCAGCCGATGATCCGGTACACCAAGGGCGGGCTCATGGTTGCGGCGGAACAGGCCGAAACCACTGTCACCGCACCAGGGGGCGCCCGTGTGCTGGCGGGCGACGATACCCTCCCCGATTTCGTGCTCCGCTATAATCTCGCGCGTGACTGGGGCTCGCTCAGCGCCGCCGGGATCGTCCGCAATCTGCGGATTACCGACGACGATTTCGGCACCGGCACGGACAGCGCCCTGGGTTACGGGGTCAGCCTGTCGGGCAAGGTCAAGCTCGGCGAACGCGACGACCTGCGCTTCATGGGCACTGTCGGCGATGGCCTCGGGCGGTATATCGGGCTGAATATCGTCAATGACGCCGCATTGGACACCGACGGCGATCTCGATCCGATCTTCACCTATTCGGGATTCGCCGCCTATCGGCACGTATGGTCGGACAAGTGGCGTTCGACGATCGCCGGCTCCTATTTCAAAGCCGACAATCCGGTCCTGCTGACCGGCGGAACGGTGACCGACGAGAGTTGGAACGTGCTCGCCAACCTCATCTTCTCCCCCGTGCGCCCGGTCGATATCGGCATCGAATATATGTATGCGGAGCGCTCGCTCGAAAACGGGCTTTCGGGCAATCTGCAGAAAATCCAGGTGTCGACCAAATACTCTTTCTAGCGCGAGCGCGGCCGCCGGTCGATCATCTCATCGGCGACGGTTTGGACAGGCTGACGGTCATTTGTCGTCGACCGGCGCCAAACCGTCGCTCTCCTTCAGCCAGTCCTCGTCCTCGCCGTCGCGCGTCTTCCATAGCGAATAGGCTACGCCGGCAGCGATCAGGGCGGCGGTCACGCCAAGGCTGACCCAGGCCGGGAACTTCGCCCCGCCGAGCAGGAGGTCCGCGACGAAAATCTTGCCGCCGATGAACACCAGTACGGCCGCCAGGGCATATTTGAGATAGTGGAACCGGTGAACCATCGCGGCCAGCGCGAAGTAGAGCGCGCGCAGGCCAAGGATCGCGAAAATATTCGAGGTATAGACGATGAAGGTGTCGGTCGTGATCGTGAAGATCGCAGGAACGCTATCGACCGCGAAGACCAGATCGGCCAGATTTATCACCACCAATGCCAGCAGCAGCGGGGTCGCGGCGCGAACCGTGCGTCCGGTTTTTTCGTCGCGCACCTTCACCAGGAATCTGTGCCCATGAAGCTCGGGCGTCACGCGCATATGGCGGCTGATCCAGCGGACTATCGGATTGTCGCCCACATCCATGGGCTGATCCCCGGCGAAGAACATTTTGATGCCGGTAAAAATGAGAAACGCGGCGAACAGGTAGAGCACCCAGTAGGCTTCGGCGAGCAGGGCCGCGCCGCCCGCGATCATCAGGCCGCGCAGCACGATTACCGCCAGGATGCCCCACAGCAGCGCGCGATACTGATATTTCGCGGGAATCGCGAAATAGGTGAAGATCAGGCTGATCACGAAGACATTGTCGATCGACAAAGCCTTTTCGATGAAGAAGCCGGTAAAGTATTCCATACCCGACTGCTCGCCGCGCTCAAACCAGACCCACACGCCGAACAGCAGTGCGACACCGATGTAGAAGGCCGAAAGCTTGAGGCTTTCTCCGATGCCGAGCTCGCGGTCTTCCTTGTGGAGGAAGCCGAGATCGAAGGCCGTCAGAATAATGACGATGGCGAGGAATGCTGCCCAGAACCAGACCGGGGTGCCGAGCCAATCGGCGACGAGGAATTCAGGCATGGGTGAAGGCTTCGCCGTAGCTCGAGCGCGGGCGCGGGGCGGTCGCGAGGACTGTCATGCCGATCAACGCCGAAACCAGCGATCCCGACAATACGCCCATCTTTACCGCATCCACCTGAGCCGGATCGACAAAGGCGAGGCCGCCGATGAACAGGCTCATGGTGAAACCGATACCGGCCAGACACGACAGGCCATAGACATGCCTCCAGGTCACTTCCGGCGGCAATGTCGCCATTCTTGTCTTGGCCGCGATCCAGCAGGCACCGAAGATGCCGATCTGCTTGCCCACGACGAGACCTGCGGCAATGCCGAGCGAGAGCGGCGCAAGTAGCGCTTCGAGCCCGGCTCCGGCAAAGGACACGCCGGCATTGGCGAATGCGAAGATTGGCAGCACCAGGAATGCGACCCAGGGGTGTAGCGCATGTTCGAGCCGCTCGAGCGGGCGTTCCTCGCCGGTCGCGATGGGGACGAACATGGCCGTCACGACGCCCGCCAGCGTCGCATGGACGCCCGACTTGAGAACGCAGATCCACAGGAAGGCGCCGAGCAGGAAATAGGGGATGGTTCGCGCAACGCCGAAGCGGTTGAGCAGCAACATTCCGGCCGCCGGAACCAGCGCGAGCGCCAGTGCGGAAAGGTTCATGTTCTCCGTATAGAACAGGGCGATGATGGCGATCGCACCGATATCGTCTATGATTGCGATGGCGAGCAACAATGCCTTGAGAGCGACCGGCACACGGCTGCCGAGAAGGGCAAGCAGGCCGAGGGCGAAGGCGATATCGGTCGCGGCCGGGATGGCCCACCCACGGATGTTTTCGGGCGATCCGGCATTGATGGCGACGAAAACCAGCGCCGGCACCGCCATCCCCCCGATCGCGGCATAGACCGGCAACGAGGCCTGCTTCCAATTGCGTAGCTGACCGGTGACGATCTCGCGTTTAACTTCGAGCCCGATCAGGAAGAAAAACAGCGCCATCAAACCGTCATTGATCCACAGCAGCAAAGGCTTGTCGATCGCGACCAGATCACCGGCGGTGAAGTTCACCGGAGTGGCCAGAAAACCCTGATATTGGGAAAGAAGAGGCGAATTGGCGATGGCCAGCGCAATCGCGGCGGCCACGATCAGCGTGATGCCACCCGCGCTTTCGCTGGAGATGAAGGCGCGCAGGCGCTCTGTGGGGGTTGGTTGGATCATAAGATTATGGGGCGACGACCGGAAGGGGGAGGATGGGGATGGGGGTTCCGGCCGCCGCCCCCTGGGTCAGCCTGCGAGGCTGCGCCCGTAATAATGCCGCTGGAGGGCGACGATCTTGTCCTCGATGCGCAAACGCAGCCGCTTCAGCGCCTTCAGCTCGTCGCGCGCGATTGCCGGTTTCGTCGAATGGATCAGGCGGTCTAGCTGGCGGTGCTCCCGCGTGAGCTTGCGCAGATAGGGTATCATGATCTTTTCGTCGGGTGACTTGCGAGTCATGTCGCTCTCCAGTGAGGTTCGAAAGGGATATGCGTGAGGCCCGCCCAATAATCTAATTCGAATCATGGCCATTGATCGATAAGATATGCTAATGCATGCGGCATGCCGACACTCAGACAGTTCGAAATCTTCGTCAGATTGGCGGAAACCGGTAATATGGGCGAAGCTGCGCGCGGGCTTGGCCTCACCCAGCCGGCCTTGAGCCAGCAATTGCGTGCGCTCGAAAATAGGCTGAGCCTGCGTCTTTTCGAACGGGTTCCCAAGGGCATGCACCTGACGCCTGCCGGTCGCGATCTGGTCGCCGGGGCGCGTAGCGTGCTCGCCGCCGCGCGCGATTTCCGCGATGCGGCGGACCATATCGCTGCAAGGCCGGCGGGTTCGATCCGCTTCGGCGTCAGTCCGACGATCGGGCCTTATCTCTTGCCCGCCGTCATCAAGCTTCTGCACGAACGCTATCCCGACTTACGCCTGTTCATGCGCGAGGGTATTCCGACCGCGCAGCATGCCGCGCTCGAGGCAGGCGAACTCGACATGATCCTGTCCCCCCTGCCGATTGCCGGACGCGGGCTCCAGGTCGAGCCGCTGTTTCGCGAACCGATGCGGATCGTTGCGCCTCCCGACGACCCGCTGCATGACAAGAGTTCGCTCATGCATGAAGACTTCCACGGGCGGACCTTTCTCACGCTCGACCATCAGCTCCACTATCATCGCCAGCTCATGGACATTTGCGACGGGTTGGGGGCCTCGGTGCTGTCGGATTACGAAGGTACGAGTCTCGATGCCTTGCAGCAGATGGTCGGGTCCGGCGTGGGGCTGGCGATCCTTCCCGAACTCTACATTCGTTCGGATGCGGGCGGGCTGGATATGGTGCGAATTGCCGAACCGGAGGGCTGGGCGGAGTATCGCAGTCTCGCCGCGGCCTGGCGCCCCAGCGCGGCCTATGCCGATCTGTATGCCGAGGTGGCGCAAATCATCGCGGACGAGGCTCGCAAGCGCGCAGGCCTTCACTTGATTTAGTGGCGCCGCGTCGGCGGCTGCGCTCTCCGGCATGATCCAACGCGATTGACTTCTTTCGGGCAGCCGGACACGCCCGGCAATGATGCAGAAGACCGGACCAGTTCTGCTGCTCGTCGGGGGCGGGCATGCGCATCTCGGGGTGCTGGCGGACTGGATAAAGCATGGCAGCCCGCGTGGCCGAACCATGCTGATCACTCCGCACCGCCATACGCGCTATTCGGGGATGATTCCCGGAACCGTCGCGGGCGAATATGCGATCGACGAGGGAACCATCGACCTCGCCCCGCTGGCGAAGCGAGCCGGAGCGGAACTGGTGCTCGATCGGTGCACGGCGATCGATCCTTCGCACCGCTCGATCGAGACGGAAAACGGCAGCCGCATCGAGTTCGACTATTGTTCGATCGATATTGGCGGCGTTGCGCAGGCGCGAGAGGTGCTGGGCGAGGACCCGCGCCTGCTCGACGTCCGGCCGATTGCGAGTTTCATCCCGCGCCTTGCCAGCAAGCGCGAAGGAGCGGGTTCGGATCCAGGCCATATTGCAGTGATCGGAGGCGGTGCCGGAGGCGTGGAGCTGGCCTTTGCCATGCGCCGCCGCTTCGGGAATCGCCACCCGCGCGTGACTCTGATCGCGGGCGAGGCCGGCGTGCTCGACGGCTTTTCCCGCCGTGCCAGGACACTGGCCCGGCGCGCGCTGCGGCGCGCCGACATTGCCCTCGTCGAACAGGACGCACGCCTGAAGGCGGGCCGCCTGTTCGCCGGGATGCACACGCTCGAACCGGTCGACCTTCTTATCGCATCGATCGGCGGGGCTGCTCCGGTATGGCCCGGCAGGGGCGGGCTCGCCGTGAGCCGGGGCGGCTTCATCGCGGTCGATCGCCATCAGCGGTCTGTGTCCCACCCGCACATTCTGGCAGCGGGCGACGTCGCCATGAGGCAGGACAGCAATATACCCCGTTCGGGCGTCCATGCGGTACATAGCGGTCCCGTGCTCGCCGCCAATTTGCGGCGATTGCTGGATGGCGGTGACGGCGGCGGCGGTGCGCTGCGCAGTTACAGGCCCCGGCCTGCCAGTCTCTACCTTGTCTCCACCGCAGACGGCAAAGCGATAGCCAGCTACGGCATATTCGCCGCCCATGGCCGCTGGGCCGGATGGCTGAAGCGCTGGATAGACACGCGCTGGATCGCATCGTTCGCGAAGCTCGACGGCAGAGTGTAACCGGACGGCCGGGACGCACGAACAGGCGTGCTACGGAAGGAATCCATGAAGAAAATCCTCATCATTCTGATTCTTGCGGCGCTGATCGCGGCCTATTTCGCCTTCGGTCTCGGCGCCTATCTGACGGTCGAAGGTGTCAAGCAGGTCGCGGATGACGTCGGCGGTTACTACGCGCGCAATCCGGCGCAGGTGATCGCCCTGTTCTTCCTCGTCTATGTCGGGGTAACGGCCGCCTCGCTTCCGGGCGCGGCAGTGATGACGCTGGCGGCCGGCGCGCTGTTCGGCGTGTTCGTCGGCACGGTAGTGGTGTCTTTCGCATCCACATTGGGCGCCACGCTGGCCTTCCTCGCCTCGCGCTATGTGCTGCGCGACGCTGTCGAGGTGCGCTTCGGCGACAGGTTGAAAGCGGTCAATCAGGGGCTCGAGCGGGATGGGGCCTTTTACCTCTTTACCATTCGCATGATCCCGCTGTTCCCCTTCTTCGTGGTCAATCTGGTGATGGGTCTTACGCGGATCCGGGCGTGGACCTACGCCTGGGTCAGCCAGGTCGGCATGCTGCTCGGCACGATTGTCTATGTGAACGCGGGCACCCAGCTTGCGCGGATCGATAGCCTTGCCGGGATCGCCTCCCCCGCCGTGCTCGCTTCGTTTGCGCTGCTCGGCATTGCGCCGTGGTTCGCCAAGGCGATCATCGCCTGGATCAAACGGCGCAAGGTTTATGCAGGTTACGCCAAGCCCAACAGTTTCGACCGGAATCTCGTCGTCATAGGCGCGGGTTCGGCGGGGCTTGTTTCCGCGCTGATCGCGGCCACGGTGAAAGCCAAGGTCACGCTGGTCGAGGCCGACAAAATGGGCGGCGATTGCCTCAATACCGGCTGCGTTCCATCCAAGGCGCTGATCAAGAGCGCGAAAGTCGCCGAGCAGATGCGTCATGCCGATCGTTATGGCCTGCAAGCTGCCGAACCCAAGGTTCCCTTCAACCGGACGATCGAACGCGTCATGGGCGCGATCAGAGCCATCGAGCCGCATGACAGCGTCGAGCGGTACGAGGGGCTGGGTGTCGACGTGGTCGAAGGCTATGCGAAAGTCGTCGACCCGTGGACGGTCGAGATCGCGCGCAAAGATGGCGGCACGCAGCGCCTGACGACGCGGGCGATCGTAATCGCTGCGGGTGCCGACCCCTTCGTGCCGCCGATTGAGGGTCTCGAAGGCAGCGGCTATCTGACCAGCGATACCATGTGGGATGCCTTTGCGCAGATGGAGCGGGCACCGGCGCGCGTGGCGGTGCTCGGCGGCGGATCGATCGGCTGCGAGCTCTCGCAGGCACTCGCCCGGCTGGGTTCGCAGGTGACACAGATCGAGATGGAAGACCGCGTCTTGGGCCGGGAAGACACCGAGGTCTCGGCGCTTGCCACGGCGTCCCTGGAAGCTTCCGGCGTTCGGGTGCTCACCGGCCACCGCGCGGTCCGTGTCGGTAAAGGCGAGCTTGTCGCCGATCGCAAGGGCGGGGAAGTCACAATACCCTTCGATACGCTGATCGTCGCTGTCGGCCGTGCCGCGCGGCTCAAGGGCTATGGCCTCGAGAATATCGGCATCGACACCGACAGGACCATCGTCACCGACGATTTCCTCGCCACAAAATTTCCGAACATCTACGCTGCGGGCGACGTGGCCGGCCCGTTCCAGTTCACGCATGTGGCCAGCCACCAGGCCTGGTTCGCCAGCGTCAACGCGCTGTTCGGCCAGTTCAAGCGCTTCAAGGCGGATTACCGTGTGATCCCCGCTGTGACCTTCCTCGATCCGGAGATCGCGCGTGTCGGCATCAACGAAATCGAAGCGCAGGCGCAGGGCATCGCATATGAAGTGACCCGCTACGATCTGGACGATCTCGATCGCGCGATCGCGGAGAGCGAGACCAAGGGTTTCGTCAAGGTCCTTACCCCGCCGGGCAAGGATACCATCCTCGGCGCGACCATCGTCGGCGCGCATGCCGGTGAACTGCTGGCCGAATACGTTCTCGCGATGAAGCACAAGCTGGGCCTCGATAAAATCCTCGGCACGATCCATTCCTATCCGACCATGGCCGAAGCGAACAAATTCGCTGCGGGCGAATGGAAGAAGAAGCACAAACCGGAAGGCTTGCTCAAACTGGTCGAGAAATATCACGCCTGGCGCCGCGGATGAACGCGCCGCTGCCAAACGGAGAATTCGGGATGCTTGCCAAGATTTCGCTTCTGATCATGCGTGTCGGCACCGGCATGCTGCTCGTCCTGTGGGGCAGCGTGCGGCTGCTGGGCGATGGAATGGGCACCAGGCTGGCGGAGAAATACTATGGCGGCGTCGGTGCGGCCAATTCCTTCCAGCTTGCCTTCGCCAGTGTCGAAGTGGTGATCGGCGCGCTCGTGGTCCTCGGGCTGTTTCGCCGCTTTTCGCTGATCGGATCGGCGGTGATCCTCGTTGGCGGAGCCTTTCCGATCTGGCGCCACTTCCTCGACCCTTTCGGACGCTATCTCTTCGCCAATCCCGACGATGCCAATCTGCTGTTCTTTCCCTCGGTAACCGTCGCAGGCGCGGCGCTTGCGCTGATCGCCTTTCGCGAACATGACACGCTGGCGCTGGACAGCCTATCGAAGCGCAAGGACTGATCGGCGAGGGGCGCACTTGGAGATATTCGACCAGTTTCGCGGGCTTGTCGGCATTGCAGCGCTGGTATTACTCGCGTGGGGATTGTCGGAGAACCGCGCCGGGCGGCCCTCCCTGGGCTGGATTGCGGGCGCGCTCGCGCTGCAAGCTGTCCTCGCGCTCCTGATCGTGCGGGTGCCGATCGTCTGGGACGCGGTGACGCTGGCCAATGAAGCGGTCGCGGCGATCGAGCGCGCGACGCTCGACGGCTCGTCCTACATGTTCGGCTATCTCGGCGGCGCGCCGCTGCCATTCGAGCTGAAGGAAGGCACCGAGGCGCCGGTCGTCATCGCGTTCCAGATCCTGCCGCTGGTGATTGTCTTTTCGGCGCTCGCTGCGCTGCTGTGGCACTGGGGCGTGCTGCGATGGCTGGTGAACGGCCTGTCCTACCTGCTGCGCCGCACGCTCAAGGTAAGCGGCGTGGTCGGCCTGTCGGGCGGGTCGAACCTGTTTCTCGGCGTGGTCGAAAGCCCGCTGGTCGTGCGCGCCTATTTCGCGAAGATGAGCCGCGCCGACCTGTTCCAGGTCATGGTGCTCGCCATGGCAACGATCAGTGGAGCGATCCTGATCCTCTACGCGACCACCCTGTCGAAGACCGTGCCCGACGCGGTGGGCCACATGATCTCCGCCTCGCTCATATCGCTTCCCGCAGCCTTGCTGGTCGCGAAGCTGATGGTGCCGGGCGATGCGGGTGCCGCCGCCAGCGAAGAGCCGGCGCGCAACGAGGCCGGGCTCAAATACGAATCGAGCATCGATGCGATCATCAAGGGCACGATGGACGGCATGCAACTGTTCCTCGCCGTGATCGCGGTGATTATCGTGGTTTTCGCGTTCGTCTCGCTGGCCGATCAAGTGCTGGCATTGCTGCCGCTGGTCGATGGCGATCCGCTGACGCTGAAGCGCCTTTTCGGTTGGTTCTTCGCGCCGCTGATGTGGCTGATCGGCGTGCCCTGGGACGAGGCGCAGGCAGCGGGCAGCCTGATGGGGACCAAGGCAATTCTCAACGAATATGTCGCCTATCTCGAGCTTGCCGCGCTGCCCGATGGCACTTTCGCGCCGCGCAGTTTGCTGATTGTGACCTATGCGCTGTGCGGCGTGGCCAATCTCGCGAGCATCGGGCTGCTTGTCTCGACGATCGGCACGCTGTGTCCGGAACGGCGCGGCGAGGTGGCGGGATTGGGGGTGCGTAGCTGGATCGCGGGTAATATGGCGACCTCCATGACCGGCGCATGGATCGGACTGATAAGCTGGGCCTGAAGCGAGGAAGGAAGAGGCGATGTTCGATGCCAAGCTCCGGCCGCTGATCGATCCACCACTCGATCGCCTCGGTGGTATACTAGCAGGCTGGGGCGTAGCGGCGACCACCCTGACATTTACCGGGCTTGCGCTCGGCCTGGCTGGAGCGGTGGCGATTGCTTTCGGGCAGTTCGCGCTCGGTCTCGCGCTGATTGTCGTGAATCGCCTTTTCGACGGGCTCGACGGTGCGGTCGCCCGCGCCAATGGGCCGACATCGCTGGGCGGGTATTTCGATATCGTCGCGGATTTTGCCTTCTACGTTTCGATCCCGCTCGCTTTCGGCCTTTTCGATCCGGCGAATGCCCAGGCCGCGCTGGTATTGGTTGCGAGCTTTGTGCTCACCGGGGTTAGCTTCCTTGCCTTCGCCGTGATCGCCGCAGAACGCGGCGAGGAAACAGCAGCGCATGGGAAGAAGAGTTTCTTCTATTCGACCGGGCTGGCGGAAGGCGGCGAGACGATCGCCGTGTTCATAGCATTCGCTCTGTTTCCCGAATGGTTCGTGCCGCTCGCCTATGGCTATGCCGCGCTGTGCGTGCTGACCGTATTCCAGCGCAGCGCCCTGGCCGCTATCCAGTTCAGGGATTGAGCCGCGCGGCCACGGCCGCGCGCAATTCTGCGATCCGCGCGGCATTGGCGCCCAGATCGCTGACGCCCACGCGCGAGACCGAGCGGAAGTCGATCTGCCCATCGGCGATGCGGGCGACGACATCGTCCTTGAAACCGAACCAGAAGGTTTCGGCGACCCCCTCGACGCGGCTGTTCGCCATATCCGAAGTGACGTCGTCGAAGCCCATTTCCATCATCGCCGCAGCCACGGCGACCATGGCCTCGTCCTCGCTCGCCGAACCGATCGGCAGGGGCGCGAGGTCGGGATAAGCCTCGGCGATCACCTGGGCATGCGACTGACCGGCGAGCGGGGCTTCGCTGTTCGCCCACAATTCCAGTTCGCCCAACGGTGTGCCGTAATCGTGTATCGGATTGGCGCCGCCGGTCGCTCGCGCATCCAGCGTGACCCGCGAAAAGGCCGGCGGGTTATCGACATCGGTCGCGACGTCGTGGATCGGCGGGATATCGGCGGCCTGACTGCGAACATAGGCCAGCGTGCCGAAGATACCCAGCGGGACCAGCAGCGCGAGCAAGGAGAGCGGCCAACCGGTTCGCGGTTTGCGGATCAGCACGACGATCAGCGAAACCAGCGCGATCAGCGCGACAATGCCGAGCAATACCGGTCCCGCCTGTATCGTCAGAGTAACCAAGCCCGTGCGCCAGCCCCACAGGCCGAATTTCGTACCCAGCGCCGCGACGGCGAAATAAACCGGAAGCAATAGCGCGAGACCAAGAGCGAGACGGCTGTGCCAGGGCGAATGTACCATGCCGACCGTGTAGCGCGCCGCGGTCGGGCTGCAAAGCGGGGCGGGCGCGCTGGCCTTCGAGCAAAAGCTGCCGTCTGCGGTCACGCACCTATGACGGGCGACCGCGTCGAGCATGGCGGATCAGTGGCTATCCGACGCTGCGCAGCTTGCCGAAGAGGGCGGGGAGGGGTTCGGAAGCGAGGTCCCTGCTCATCGCTTCGACAACGCCGCGGGGCACCGAAATTCGCTCAGAGAAGGCGCGATTCTCGCTGAGTCCCACCGAGATTTCGTAAGCTCCGGGCTCGATGGTGAATTTGCCGTCGGTCTCGAAGTGGCCCAACTGATTGCCTCCGAGTTCGAACATCAGATTGCTGTTTGTCCCGGCGGTCAGAGATATTCGCTGGAAATCCACCAGCGTATGTTCGGCGGCGCCGCGATCCCCCGGGCGCTGGAGATAGAGTTGGACCGTCTCCATTCCCTCGCGCTCGCCGATATTGTGCAGGACACTGGTCACTACGATCCGGTTGTGCCCCAGTTCTATCCTCGGTTCTTCGATGCGAAACAGGGAAAAGCCCAGCCCGTGACCCAGCGGGAGACCCTCGCGGGAATTGTCGATCAAAGCGACGGGCAGGCGCCCTCGCGGTGCGAATTCCCCGGTCAGCACTTCGGCGATGGCATGGCCGGACATGCTGCCCAATTGCCCCGCATGAAGAATGCATGACAGTTTGCTTCCAAGGATGTCCGGATCGAGCGGATG
>CAMYIQ010000265.1 GCA_947258465.1 uncultured Erythrobacter sp. | reverse complement strand
TGAGGTCGCCGGTGAGTTCGGTTTTCACCTCGGGAACGTCGAGCTTTCGCCCCGATGCGGGCTGGAAGGTGCCCTCGGCTCGCTCGACGTCGCGAACTGCGAGCGAGGGATAGCGATCCGAGCCGGTACCGGCGCAACCGGCGAGCAGCGAAGCACATAAGGGGGCGACAATAAGCTTGCGATCGATCATCGCACCCTCCATATCACGACCTCCACAGCGCGCCAGCGAGGATGCAAATTTCCTCTTGGCAAGCGTTGACTTGGCCCCTCCTTTCGCTTAACGGCACGCTTCTTTCCGGGGCTGCCAAAGGTGGCCTGACGGGCGCGCCGTGCATTCGCAAGATCACGGCACAGCAATTTGAACGAGAGATACGTACCATGTTCGCAGTAGTGCGCACGGGCGGCAAGCAGTACCGGGTTGCCGCCGGAGACAAGATCGCGGTTGAGAAGCTGGCTGGAGAAGCCGGCGATACCATCACGCTGGGCGACGTCCTGCTCGCAGGCGAAGGCGACACGCTTTCGGATGCCGGCAAGGTTACCGTTTCGGCGGAGATCATTGCGCAGGCGAAGAGCGAGAAGGTCGTCGTTTTCAAGAAGCGTCGCCGCCACAACTATCGCCGCAAGAACGGTCATCGCCAGCAGATGACCCTGCTGCGCATCACCGATGTCGGCGGTGGCACCGCCAAGAAGGCCGCGCCGAAGAAGGAAGCTGCTCCGAAGGCCGATGCCGCGGAGAAGAAGGCTGCTCCGAAGAAGGAAGCCGCCGAGAAGAAGGCTCCGGCTAAAAAGGCAGCGCCCAAGAAGGCCGCCGCCAAAAAGACCGAAGACAAGAAGTAAGGAACACGGACGATGGCACATAAGAAAGCAGGCGGTTCGTCGCGTAACGGTCGCGATTCAGCCGGTCGTCGCCTTGGTGTGAAGAAGTTCGGCAGCGAGAATGTCGTCGCCGGCAACATCATTGTGCGCCAGCGCGGCACCAAGTTCTATCCGGGCACCAATGTCGGCATGGGCAAGGATCACACCCTGTTCGCCCTTACCGACGGTATTGTGCGCTTCCACAAGGGCAAGCTCGACCGAAAGTTCGTCTCGGTCGACATGATGGCCGAAGCCGCCGAATAACAGGACGCTCCGATAACGGGATCGTCCAAACGGGACGGTCCCAGCCGGGTCCACGATCCGGCAACCGAAGAGGGAGATGGGACCACCCCGTCTCCCTCTTGTCGTTTCTCCCTCTTCGATTTCGCTGGCGAAATTTTCTTTTGCCATCACGCAATTGTCACGCGTCCGGCCTAGGAGCCCGGAGCGTGGAAATGGGGAGAATACCGATGTTCCATGTAACCGAAAGGCTGCTGTTGCGGCCCTCCTGGCCGGAAGATGCAGACGCGTTGTTCGGCGGCATTGCCGACGAATGTGTCGTCCGCAATCTTGCTCGCGCGCCCTGGCCCTATCTCCCCAAACATGCCTGCGAATTCGTCGGCCGCGACCAGGATCCGCGTCTCCCGAACTTTCTGATGACGCTGCCCGGCGACGACGGTTCACGGATCATCGGATCGATCAGTTTAGGCGAGACCGATACGGGGGTCGAACTCGGTTACTGGATTGCCCGTCCCTTTTGGGGAAAGGGCTTTGCCACCGAGGCCGGGAAAGGGCTCATCGAAGTTGCCCGACTGCTCGGCCATCGCAGCCTGGAAGCGGGCCATTTTCTCGACAATCCCGCTTCGGGCCGCGTATTGCGCAAGCTGGGTTTCCAACCCACGGGCAAGGTCGCCAAGCGGCATAGCTGCGGGCGCGGAGAAGCTGTCGATTGCGCGCTCTACCGGCTGGATCTCGACGAGAATGCCGCCATGACGCCGCAGTTGGCGGCCTGAGGAAAGCAAAAGGCCCCGCCAGCGCTATGCCGGCGGGGCCTTTTCCTTCGTCGCAGCCGATTTACTCCGCTGGCATCAGGGCGTCCTGAAAATCGCCTTCGTAAAGCCTAATGAGCTCGCGATCGTCATGATCCCACGGATGGAAGCCAGGCTTGAAGTAAGCCAGCCATGCGGGGAAAATGCGGCGGACCACACCAGGGCTCACGGTCAGATATTTGAACAGGCCCCATTTGGCTTTCCAGCCGGTGATACCATCCTGTTTCAGCAGTTCGAGCGAATCGGTCCAGCGGTGCTTGAAGAAGCGCGCGGTCACGCTGAGCATCACCAGGCTGCGAACTTTCCATCGCTGCCACCCCGACCAGTCGCGCGTGGCGTGCAGCCAGGTGTCATAGGCCACGCCCTTGTGCTCGATTTCCTCGGCCGCATGCCAGCGCCACATGTCGCGCACTTCGGGATCGGCCTGGGCGAAATGCTGCGGATTGGCGAGGAATTCGGCCGCCATCATCGCGGTGTAATGTTCCAGCGCCATGGTCACGGCCAGATTGGCGATTGCCGGGCGATCCTTGGTCAGCGCCAGCATTTCGGCCACGCGCGTATCGATGGCCTTGATGTCGTAACCGGCATCTTCGGCCAGGCGATTGAAGGCGATGTGTTCGCGCGTGTGATTGATTTCCTGCTTGATAAACGCGCGAATCTCGGCCTCGAGCTTGGGGTCTGCGCCTTCGCGCTGCGCCTTGACCGCTTCGATGAAAAAGGCCTCGCCCCGCGGGAAGGTCGCTGAAAGGGCATTGTGCCAGGCCGTGCCGAACGGCTCGCCAGCCCACCAGCGGCGCGGGCTGGTGCTGCGGTTGAAACGTTCATCGCGTACGGTGATAGTCAAGTCGGCCGGTGTCGGCGCGGCTTTACGAACGGTGGTATCGATCGAAACAGGGGCGTTCATCATGGGCTCCACTGAGTTAACTTACATCAGTGTAAGTAAGCACTACTTACACCACTGTCAATAAAAAGCGACGATGGCTTTCCAGCACCGGGTCGATGGGCTAGTCCTCCCGCATATGGCCACACGCAAACGACTTTCTCATGAGGAATCGCGGCTTGCTGCGCTGGCAGCGGCGCGCTCACTCCTTATCGAGACCGGCCCGCAATCGGTCACGCTCAAGGCGGTCGCGGCGCGAATTGGGCGTACCCATGCCAATTTACTGCACCATTTCGGCTCGGCAGCGGGCCTTCAAAAAGCGCTGGCGGGGCATCTGGCGGGGACCGTGTGCGACACGATCATCGACGCCGTCAGAGCAACCCGGGCGGGGCTGGGTAGCCCGCGCGAAGTGGTCGATCTGGCGTTCGACGCGTTCGACAAGGAGGGTGCCGGTGCGCTCGCAAGCTGGATGATCCTGACGGGGAATGAAGACGCGCTGACCCCCATCGTGGAAACCATCCACCAACTGGTCGATGAGATCGCACCGGAAGAAGCCGCGCATGGCACCGCGCCCACGCAGCTTCATGAAGAAACGCTGGCACTGGTGCTGATGGCGATGGGCGATGCCCTCATCGGGACGGCACTCTCTCGCTCGCTCGGCCTGCCGGAGACAGCGGCGCGCGACCGGGCGGAGCGGATGCTTATTCGCTCGCTCGATCTGCCAGTTCAGCAGGACTGAGCGCCTCGCGCATCCAGCCGGGTGCACTGTCCAGATCGATATCCGCCACACGCAAATGGTCGACCGCCAGATCGAGTTCCGGATAGGCCGCTTTGCGTCGCTTTTCGGTCGATTGGGCGAGGGGGACCACCACCAGGCGCCGATTGACCTTGCTGCGCCAGTTCATCCGCGCGGTGTTTTCCTGGCCGATATAGCAGCCCTTGGAAAAGCTGACGCCGTTCAGCTCGACCGCATTGGTTTCAAGCCACAAGATATCGCCCAGCTCCGCGCGGGTTTCAGGCACGCCGAGAGCAAGGCGATGTGCCAGCCACGCCTTGTCCGCTGGCTGATCGCCGTCATCCGCCGACGCAAGCCAGCGCTGCCCCAAGGCCGCCTGCCTCGGATCGGGCGCTCCGCCATCGCCTTGATGCGCCTGCCAGTGGACCGCGACCGAAGGGTCGACCGCAATGGCGATCTTGCGGCGCAGGCGATAAAGCGACAGGCGCTTGGCAAGATCCTCCGCCGCATCCGCCTCGCAGTCGATCAGCAGCTCCCCTTCCGCGCCCGGCCAGACGAGGAAATCGAACAGTGTCTTACCCTGCGGCGTCAGCAGCCCGGCATAGGCGGGCAGGGGGCCTGCGACATCGTTGGTGACGAGGCCCTGCAGGAAGTCGACGACGTTCTCCGCCGGGTCCTCGGTGGAAAGACGGATTACGGCGCGGTCGGTCAGGCGAGTGGCAGTCATGGGTGACAGATAGGCCGCTCGCGGCCATAGGCAACACCATGGTCGAATCGCTGACAATCCGCCGCCCCGACGATTGGCACCTGCATTTCCGCGATGGCGATACGATGCGCGCGGTCGTGCCGCATACCGCGCGTCAGTTTGCGCGCGCGATCGTGATGCCCAATCTCGTACCGCCGGTCACCACCACCGCGCTCGCTGCCGCCTATCGCGAGCGGATATTGGCGGCGGTGCCCGAGGGCGTGGATTTCACGCCGCTAATGACCGCTTATCTCACCGACGAAAGCGATGCGGACGACCTGGCAGCCGGTCATGCCGATGGCGTGCTGACCGCGGCCAAGCTCTATCCGGCGGGGGCAACCACCAATTCCGCGCATGGCGTGACCGATATCGCCTATATCATGGCTGTGCTCGAGCGCATGGCCGAGATCGGCATGCCGCTATGCGTCCATGGCGAAGTGACCACGCCGGACATCGATATCTTCGATCGCGAGGCGGTGTTCATCGATCGTATTCTCCAGCCGCTGGTCGACCGTCTTCCTACGCTGCGTGTGATCTTCGAACATATCACCACCATGCAGGCGGTGGCTTTCGTCGAAAGCTCGGGGCCGAACATCGCCGCCACGATCACGCCGCAGCACCTGCATATCAACCGCAACGATATCCTCGTCGGCGGTATTCGTCCGCATATGTATTGCCTGCCGGTGGCCAAACGCGAACAGCACCGCCTGGCCCTGCGCGGCGCGGCAACGAGTGGCTCGGCAAAGTATTTCCTTGGCACCGACAGCGCGCCGCACCATCGCCATGCCAAGGAAAGCGATTGCGGCTGTGCGGGTATCTTCAATGCGCCTTTTGCGCTCGAAAGCTATATCCAGGTGTTCGAGGACGAGGGCGCGCTCGACCATTTCGAAGCCTTCGCCAGCCTCAACGGCCCGGCTTTCTACCGGCTCGCGCCCAATGAGGAACGCGTCACACTCGAAAAGATGCCGGTTGAGGTTCCCACCGAGGTCGACGGCGGCGAAGAGTCGATCGTCCCCTTCCATGCGGGCGAAACGCTCAATTGGCGGCTGGCTTCCTAGACCGGGCCACGAGGTCCCAGACGAAAATCGCGGCCGCCGTCCAGATGAAGGCGAAACAGGCCGCCTGCACGGGTTTCAGCTCTTCACCGAAGACCGTCAGGCCGAGGATGAAGACGATGCTCGGTGCGAGGAACTGGATGAAGCCCAGTGTCGAATAGGGCAGTTTGCGCGCGGCGATCGCGAAAAGCAGCAGCGGAAAGGCCGTCAACGCACCGCCGGCCATGATCGCCAGGCTCAGCTCGGTCGACACCGCGAAGGACGAACCCTGCGTCTGCGCGAAATACCAGGCGACCCCCATGGAAGGCAGCAGCAGCAGCGCCGATTCGATGGTCAGCCCGGGGACGGAGCCGACATCGATCTGCTTGCGGATAAGTCCGTAGGTCCCGAAACTCAGGGCCAGTGTCAGACTGATCCACAAGGTCGTCAACGCGCCCGCTGCGAGCAGCGACACGCCGATTGCCGCAATGCCGACCGCGACCCATTGCGGCCGCGTCAGCTTTTCACCGAGCAGCAAGGTGCCCAGCAACACATTGAGCAGCGGATTGATGTAATAGCCCAGGCTCGCCGCATAGACCTCGCCATTCTGGATCGCCCAGACATACACGACCCAATTGACCGCGATCAGCGCCGCGCTCGCCGCCAGCCAGCCGAGTGTGCGGCGATTGGCCAACGCGGCGCGCAATTCGAGCGATTGCCTGCGTATCAGTACGATCAGCAAGCATAGTGGCAGCGTCCAAATGATGCGCCAGCCGACGAATTCGAACGCTGGAACGCTTTGCACGAGAATCAGATAGAGTGGCAGGAAACCCCAGATGACATAGGCGCCGAAAGCCGCGGCGAGGCCCGTCCGGTCGTGCTGGGGTGCGGCGCTTGCGTCCATCGGGGCGCGCTAGGCGGGTGGGTAGGGGCCCGCAAGCTTCAATTCGTCGCTGCGCCGAGCTCGGTTCGTCGAAAACCGCGAATCTGACGACACTGTTGCAGTTGGTTCAGCTTTGTGGCGCTAAAGCTTAACGGCATCATCGACGCGGCTGTGGTGGCCAGCCCGAATCAAGAAGGACGAACCCATGTCGACGATTCTCAAGTCTGTCTCGCTGGCGGTGGCCGCATCGGGCCTTGCCTTTGCCATGCCGGCAAATGCGGGTCCGGCACTGCATTCGACCCAAGGTGTCCATGCCACTGTGATCGGCGACATGACCTTTGAACACAAGAAGAAGCGCAGACATCGCCACTATCGAGATCGCGATTACCGCGAATACCGGGATTACCGCGATGATCGCCGCTACGAAGCGCGCCCCTATTACATGGGTTATGATCGCCATTATGGCCAGCCAGTCCGTTCGAACACGCGTATCTGGCGGGGGCGTGACGGGCGATACTATTGCCGCCGCGACAATGGCACCACTGGTCTTCTGGTGGGTGCCGGGGTCGGCGCGCTGATCGGTCACGAGGTCGCCGGTCGTGGCGACCGGACGCTGGGCGCGATTCTCGGCGGCGCCGCTGGCGCCTTGCTGGGGCGTACCATCGATCGTTCCAAAACGCGCTGCGGCTGACAATCACTACGAGTTCCGGCCGTGCCCACCCGCGGCCGGATACCACGGTTCCCACCGAGCCGTGCGGGCGCCGTTCGTTCTCCATCGGGAGGGCGGGCGGCGTCCATTAGCTTTCGTGGCCGCCCATGTCCCGCTATGGTGCAGGCCTTGCCGACCGGCTGGTACCCAGGCGGTTCTCGCTCTTATCTCGGCCCCGTTCCAAGCTGAAGGTCTACCTATGAAACGTCGCCTGCTCGTCTCCGTCCTCCCGATCGCCCTGCTTGCCGGCTGTGGCGACAAGGCAGAGGACGAGGCGGCAGGCGACGCCATGGACCCGGCGAGCGAACAGGCGCTCAACGATGAGCTGATGACCGATCCGGATCTGGCCGGCCGCAACGAGGCGAATGCCGCGCTGTCGGGTACGGGCAATGCCGCCATCCCGAATATCGACAAGTCGCCGCGGGCGATCGAGGCCGCGCGCAGCCGTGCGGCCGAACTGGTCGGCGGGCGCAGCAAACTGTCTTCGGCCCCGGCTGCAAAGGCACTCGGCGACGGTGCCGCCCCAAGCGCGGCGATGGTTGCCGCCGCACGCGCGGTCGTTTCTCCGGACGGTGCGAGTTGTGGCGACAAGGTGAAATACACATCGGCTTGGGCGGCCAAGCTGCCCGCGGCCTTCCCCGTCTATCCGCGTGGCAATACGCAGGAAGCTGCCGGTACCGATGAAGGCGATTGCGCGCTGAGAGTCGTTTCTTTCCTGACGCCCGTAGCCCTCGACGAAGTGCTTGCCTTCTACCATACGCGGGCGAAATCCGCTGGCTTCAGCGTCGAGCATGTCACCAGCGCTGGCGACAACATTCTGAGCGGAACCAAGGGATCCTCGGCTTATGTCGTCTATGGACGCCGCCTGCCCGAAGGCGTGACCGAGATCGATCTGGTCACCACCGACTGACTTGCGGTCAGCCTTCCTTGATCCCCACGCCGATACTTGCACGCGGCTGTTCCATTTCCGTGCTGGCGACGGGATAGGCGCAGTAATCGGCGGCATAGAAGGCAGCGGGACGATGATTGCCCGACAAGCCCACGCCGCCGAAGGGCGCTGCGGAGGATGCCCCATTGGTCGGCCGGTTCCAGTTGACGATCCCGGCGCGGATCTCGTGCCAGAACAGTTCGAAATCTTCGGGCTTTCCGCCGATCAGAGAGGCCGAAAGGCCATACCGCGTATTGTTCGCTTCATAGATCGCCTCGTTGAAATCGGCCACGCGGATCACTTGTAAAAGCGGGCCGAACAGTTCGATATCCGGGCGTTCATGGATCTCGGTCGCATCGAGGATTGCGGGTGACAGGAAGGGCAGCTTCTCGTCGGGCCGCCGCATATGCATGATCGGCTTGCCCCCCCGGCTCATCAGCGCAACGAAGCTTTCGGACAGCAAATCGGCGGTGCCGTTGTCGATCACGCAGCCCATGAAGGGCTGCGGATCGGCGAAAGGTTCGTCGACGATCAGCTTTTCCGCCAGGTCCTTCACCGCCGGAACGATCTTGTCGAACACCGAATCGACCACGATCAGCCGCCTCGCGGCGGTGCAGCGCTGACCGGCAGAGGTGAATGCCGATTGCACGATCGTTGCCGCGGCATCGTCGATCTTGGGCGTGTCGAGCATGACGATCGGATTATTGCCGCCCATTTCCAGCGCGACGATCTTGCCCGGATCGGAAGCCAGCTTGCGGTTGATCGCGATGCCCGCCCGCGCGGAACCGGTGAACAGAACGCCATCGACCATCCAGTGTTCGACCAGGCGTTGCCCCACTTCGACGCCGCCATGGATGCACTGCACCACGCCTTCGGGTATCTTGGCCTCGTGAAAACAGCGGGTCAGAAATTCGCCCACGGCCGGCGTTTTCTCGCTCGGCTTGAAGATCACGACATTGCCGGCAATCAGCGCCGGAACGATGTGGCCATTGGGTAGATGCGCCGGGAAGTTATACGGGCCGAGCACTGCCATGACCCCATGGGGTTTGTGGCGGAGCGCCGCAGTCCCCTGAAGCGCACTGTTGAGCTTTTTCTGGCCGGTCCGTTCGGCATAGGCGGTGATCGATATTTCGACCTTGCCGATGACCGATTCCACTTCGGTACGCGCTTCCCAGAGCGGTTTGCCCGTTTCGCGGGCGATCAGTTCGGCGAATTGTTCGGAATGCTTGCGTACCTGATTGGCAAATCGCCGCATAAGTTCGATCCGCCGGCCCAGCGGTTCGCGTGCCCAGTCGCGCATCGCCTCGCGCGCGCGCTCGACAGTGGCGTCGACATCGCCTGATTTGCCGTGCCAGATTTCGCTGCCGGTGGCAGGTTCGGTTGAGACCAGATCGGTCGCCATGGCGCTATTCGTATCCTCTATGTCTCTGTATGCGCGGCCTAAGTGGGAGGTAAGACGCGCCGCGTCAATTCAACTTGTCGGTAGTGGTCCTGAATGGCCTGCGGGCATGGGGGGTGTGCCATGCCCCCAGCCCATTCTCCGCAAGGCGGCAACCTTGGCGTGAAGGGGCTCCCAATCGTCGTTTTCCGCGATGGCGGCCCAGATTGCCTCGACCTCGTCGATCAGCATCGATTGCGGCGCACCGTCTTTCCAATAGGGGTGATCGTCCGCGACCGGTACATACTCGGCGAAGGCTTCGGCGAGCGCGTCCGACACATTCCGACCACCGCGATGCGAAAAGAAAAACGCATCGGGTGCGATGCCGCTTTCGGTCATGGCTTTCTCGCAAGCTCCGACCAGAGCGGTATCGGCCTTGGCGCCGCGCGATTCAATGCCGAGCCGCCAGCACCACCGTCTGCCGACCGCTTCCATGTAGAGAGGCCCGAACCGTTCCATGGCCGCGATCAGCGGCGGCGCGTCGGAGATCAGGCGAAGTGCGACGGCGAACTGGCCGCAGTTCCAGTGCAGCGCCTCGGGTTGGCGGCCGAAGGCATAGAGGCCCTGCCGGTCGAAATAGGCGGCGGTAAAGCGCGGGTCCCACTTCGGCAGGAAGCGCCATGGACCGTAATCGAAGCTCTCGCCCGAAATATTCATATTGTCGGTGTTGAGTACGCCGTGGACGAAGCCCGCGACCATCCAGCTTGCCGCAAGATCGGCGAGGCGTTCCACCACCAAATGCATTAGCCGGATCGCCGGTTCGTCGCGTCCGGGCGCTTGATCGGGCGGGGGCGGGCCGGGAAAATTGCC
>CAMYIQ010000264.1 GCA_947258465.1 uncultured Erythrobacter sp. | reverse complement strand
CTGATGGTCTATGCCGAAGATTTGCTCGCGCGCCGCAAGGGCGTCACGATCATCGCGGACGTCAAGGCCAGTCGCGCCCTGTTCGATCATGTGGCGGCGCATGGCGGCAAGCCGCTGATGTGGAAGACCGGCCACTCGCTGATTAAGTCCAAAATGAAGGAAACGGGATCACCGCTGGCGGGCGAGATGAGCGGCCATGTCTTCTTCGCCGACGAATATTATGGGTATGACGATGCGCTCTATGCCGGTGTTCGCCTGATCGCCGCCGCCGCGCGGATCGGCAAGTCGGTGACCGAGCTGCGCGGCGCCATGCCGCCGATGGTCAACACGCCCGAAATGCGGTTTCAGGTCGACGAAAGCCGCAAGTTCGCCGCAATCGAGGAGATTGCCGCACGCATCGCCGCCAGCGATGCGGTTGCTGACACGACCGACGGGGTGCGTGTGACGACCGACGATGGCTGGTGGCTGCTACGTGCCTCGAACACCCAGGACGTCCTCGTCGCGCGCGCGGAAAGCGAAAGCCAGGAAGGCCTCGACCGCTTGGTCGCGCAGATCGACGAGCAGCTTGCCGCCTCGGGCCTCGAGCGCGGCCCCCAGGCCGGGCACTGATCGCCATACAGGAGAAGAAACGCATGCGCCGATCGTTCATCACCCTCGTCGCGGCTGCGGCCCTCGTCGGCACCAGCCCGGCTCTGGCACAGGATGACCAAACCGATGCCGGTGGAGACATGTCCGCCGAAAAAATCGATGAGGTCGCGCAAATGATGGCCAGCCTATTTCAGGCGGAGCCGCTGACTGCGGAGCAGGAAGCCCGCCTGCCTGCCGCCGAGGCCGTGGTCGGCGCGATGACTCCCGATGGGTTCTATTCCGAGATGATCGGCGACATGATCGACAAGATGATCCGTCCGATGATGTCGATGGTCACTGCGCCGGAATTCGTGATGGGGGCACGACTCGATATCGACGAAGAAGCGATCGCAGCGTTGGATGACGCTGAACAGGCTGAAATCGTGGCCATGCTCGATCCGGCGCATGATCGCCGCGTTGATGCCATACTCGCTGTCCTGACCGGTAAGATGGGCCATGCGTTTGCGACTATGGAAGAGCCCATGCGCGAAGGGCTTTCGAGAGCGTATGCGGTCCGTTTCGATAATGGGCAACTTGCCGATATCGGCGCTTTTTTCGCGACGCCGACCGGTAGCGTCTACGCCAGGGAATCGATGGCGCTGTTCGCCGATCCGCAAGTGGTCCAGGCAAGCATGCAGGCCTTACCGGCAATTATGGGCGGCTTTGGCAATCTCGAGATGGCCATGAACGAAGCCATGGCCAGCCTGCCCGACGAGCGTGCCTATGGCGATCTGAGCCCGGCCGAACGGACACGCATGGCCGAATTGCTTGGCGTCGAGGCTGCAAGACTACAGGAAATCGTCAAACCACCGAAGCCGATCGATGGACCAGGCGCCGACGCCGAAATGTAGCGCGGGCGGGGCCTGGCGGCCTGACGACGGGACCCAATTTGGGTCTGCATCGCTATTCCGGTAATGCGCAGTGCCGTACCCTCAGAGATTGCCGACTGGTTCGCCGGGCGCGGCTGGCATGTGCGCCGCCATCAGCTCGCCATGCTGGCGGCCAGCGATGCCGGTCGACATGCCTTGCTGGTCGCGGATACCGGGGCGGGCAAGACGCTTGCAGGCTTTTTGCCGACGCTGGCGGACTTCACGCCCTCGCGTCTGGACGGTACAGAGCCGCCCGAAGGTCTTCACACGCTCTACGTCTCGCCGCTCAAGGCCCTGGCGCATGACGTGCAGCGCAACCTCCTGACCCCGATCGAGGAAATCGGCCTTCCCATCCGCGTGGAGACTCGCAGCGGCGACACGCCTTCGGATCGCAAGAAGCGTCAGCGCATGCGTCCGCCGCATGTGTTGTTGACCACGCCCGAGAGCCTTTCGCTGCTGCTCTCCTATCCCGATAGTTTCGAGCTGTTTCACGGGCTCAAACGGATCGTCATCGACGAGGTCCATGCCTTTGCCACAGGCAAGCGCGGCGACCTGCTGGCTCTGGCGCTTTCCAGATTGCAGGCCATCGCGCCGCAGATGCAGCGTGCGGCATTGTCCGCAACACTCGCCAACCCGCAAGGCTTTCGCGAATGGCTCGCTCCGCTGTCTACGGGCGAACAGGGTGAGGTCGATGCCGTGCAGCTGGTCGAGGGCGAAGCGGGCGCGGCAGCGGAGGTCGAGATCCTGCTGCCTGACGAAGAACGCGTGCCATGGGGCGGCCACGCGGCGATCTGGGCGATTCCGCAGCTTTACGAACAGATCAGCGCCAATCGTACCACCCTGATTTTCACGAATACGCGCTTTCTGGCGGAATATGTTTTTCAGAACCTGTGGGATGTGAACGAAGACAATCTGCCGATCGGCGTCCACCATGGCAGTCTGAGCAAGGAAGCGCGGCGCAAGGTCGAGGGGGCGATGGCACGGGGCGAGTTGCGGGCGCTCGTGGCCACGGCCAGCCTGGACCTCGGCGTCGACTGGGGCGATATCGATCTCGTCGTTCAGATGGGTGCGCCCAAGGGATCCTCGCGGCTCCTCCAGCGTATCGGCCGCGCCAACCATCGACTCGATCAGCCCAGCCGGGCGCTGCTGGTTCCCGGCAATCGTTTCGAATTCCTCGAGGCCACCGCCGCAAAAGAAGCGGTGGACGAAGGCAAACGGGATGGCGAAGAATTTCGTCCGGGCGGGCTCGACGTGCTCGCGCAGCACGTTATGGCCTGCGCCTGCGCGGCACCGTTCCAGGAAGACGAGCTGCTGGCCGAAATCCGCACAGGCCTATCCTACGCTTGGGTCGATCGCGAAGTGTGGCAGCGAGTGCTGACCTTCGTCGCGACCGGCGGTTATGCGCTCAAGGCTTACGAAAAGTTCAGGCGGATCGTCCGGGATCGGGACGGTGTGTGGCGGCTCACCCACCCCGAACAGGCGCAGCGACACCGGATGAATGCCGGGATCATAATCGATTCCGAAATGCTCGATGTGCGGATCCATGCCGGGCGTGGGAGGGGAGGGCGCAGCCTCGGCAAGGTCGAGGAACGGTTTGCGGCCTCGCTCAGTCCGGGGGACACATTCGCATTCGCGGGCATGAGCCTCGAGGTCGTCAAACTTCAGGACATGGAAGTCGTGGTCACGGCAGCCAAGAGCAGTGCCATGATTCCCAGCTATGGCGGAGCGCGCATGCCGCTCACCACGCATCTGGCCGAACGGGTGCGCGAAATGCTGGTCGACCGCACCGGTTGGGCCCGGTTTCCCGACGATGTGCGCGAATGGCTGGAAGTGCAGGACTGGCGTTCGCAAATGCCAGGGCCGGGGCAATTGCTGGTGGAGAGCTTCCCCCACGCCAAACGGCATTACAGCGTCTACTACACGTTCGAGGGGTGGAACGCGAACCAGAGCCTCGGCATGCTCATTACGCGGCGGATGGAGGATAGGGGCCTTCTGCCCGGCGGCTTCGTGGCCAACGATTATTCACTCGCGGTCTGGGGCCTCAAGCCGGTGGTCGACCCGGCCCCGCTTCTTTCTCCCGACATCTTGCAGGACGAGTTTATCGATTGGGTCCAGAGTTCGCATCTCTTGCGCCGTGCCTTTCGCGAAGTCGCGGTGATCGGCGGTCTGGTCGAACGGCAGCATCCCGGGAAGCGTAAGACCGGCAAGCAGGTCACCTTCTCGACCGACCTCATCTACGACGTCCTGCGCAAATACGAACCCGATCACGTCCTCTTGGAGGCGGCGTGGGCCGATG
Source organism: uncultured Erythrobacter sp. (assembly GCA_947258465.1). Lineage (GTDB taxonomy): Bacteria > Pseudomonadota > Alphaproteobacteria > Sphingomonadales > Sphingomonadaceae > Qipengyuania. The sequence goes on along the minus strand of CAMYIQ010000264.1, from coordinate 2,720 downwards.
CGCGCGCGCGCCTGACCGATGTCGGACGTCTGGGCGACCTGCTCGACCGATCTGTCGAACAACTCGTGCATGTCGAACTCGACCGGGTCAGCCCTCTCGCCGTGCCGGTCATGGTTGTGATCGGCCGCGAGGCGACCCCTCAAGGGTCGGTCGACGACGAATTGCTACTCGAGGCGGAAAGTCTCGCAGGCACTGCGATGCGCGTGGAAGTCGTGCCCGACACCGACGGGGAGTGACCGACACCGACGGGGAGTGACCGACAAAAAAAAGGGGCGGATTTCTCCGCCCCTTTTCCTTTGTTCGATCGTGCCGAGAAGCGCCTTAACCGGCCTTCCCGAAAGTCCGGTAGCGTTCGTTTCCGACGAAGCCGAACTTGGTCACGCCGCTGGCCTTGATCAGTTGCAGGACCTTGGCGGCCAGATCGTAGCTCGCTTGCGCCTCGGGCTCGAACTGCAGCTCGGGCTCGGGGTTGATGGCCTTCGACTGCTCGAGCAGCGTACGCAATTGACCCATGTCGACCGCATTCCCGTTCCACAGGATCGCGTTGTCCACCGTGAGCACGAGCTTGTTCTTCTCGGGCTCGACGACGACATCGGGCGGTGTCGGGTTGGGCTGCGGAAGGTCAATGTTGACCGCATGGGTCGCGACCGGAATGGTGATGATGAACATGATGAGGAGAACGAGCAGGACGTCGATAAGCGGCGTCATGTTCATTTCCATCATCGGCGCGCCATCATCCTTGCCGCCTGACATTGCCATAGTGGGTTACTCCCTAATCTTCTTTGCCGAACCGTGCGATCACGCGTTGGGATCGACCGGGTTCGAAATGAAGCCGACGGTGGGATAGCCCGCCGCCTGGACGTTGTAGATCGCTCCCGCCACGCAGGACCACGGTGCGTTCACGTCGCCGCGAATATGCACCTGCGGAATTTTCTCCGGGTCATCCATGATCGCCTCGGGGCCTCCGGCGCGCTGCACGATGGCGTCGAGACGCTCGAAAGCCTGATCGTACAGTTCTTCGGAAGTGACCGGTGCGATATTGTTGAAATAGACACGGCAGTCGCCGTTGCGCGATGCACCCTGAAAACCGGGCTCGCCAGCGCTGACGCCATTGTCGTCCGTGGTGCTGACGGTGAGGAGGAGGTTTTCAACCTTGTCCTTGGACTCGAGCGATTCGAAGACCGGGACTTCCAGCTTCTCGATGGTCTGGATCGCGACCGGAACCGCGATAAGGAAGATGATCAGAAGCACCAGCATCACGTCCACGAGTGGCGTGGTGTTGATGTCCGACATGGGCCTCTCGCCGCCACCTCCTGTCGAAATCGCCATGGTTTAGTTCCTAACGTTCGAAATTCTTGGGTTCGATGCGGAGAAATCGGGGACGGCCGAAGGCTGCCCCCGATTCCGATCTATTACTTCTTGACCGTGGTGGTCGTCGCGGCCGGCTTGGCGGCCGGAGCGGTGCGGGCGGCCTTGCCGGCTGCCTGCGTCGAGGTCGCGGTCATATAGGTCGGCTTGACCGAACCGTTCGAGTTGATGTTGGCCAGAAGGTCGTTCGAGAAGGCATGCATCAGCTCGGCGATGCGCTTGTTGCGGCTCTGGAGCCAGTTGTAGGCAAACACGGCCGGAACCGCGACCAGCAGACCGATGGCGGTCATGATCAGCGCCTCGCCGACCGGACCGGCAACCTTGTCGATCGAAGCCGAACCGGCGATGCCGATGTTGATCAGCGCGCGGTAGATACCGATAACCGTACCGAGCAGGCCGACGAACGGCGCGGTTGCACCGACCGTCGCGAGGAACGGCAGGCCGCCTGCGAGCTTCGAGTTGATCGTGTCTTCCGAACGCTGCAGCGAACCGTGCATCCAGTCGTGCGCTTCGAGCTTGTCGGTCATCTTGGCGTGCTGGTTCTCGGCGAGGATCGCATCATCGACGAGCTGGCGCCATGCACTGTTCTTGTCGAGCTTGGTCGCGCCGTCCTTGAGCGTGCCGGCTTTCCAGAACTGCGTGCGCACGGCCTTGTACTGGGCCAGCACCTTGCGCTGTTCGAACAGCTTGGTGAACAGGATGTAGAACGAGCCGACCGACATGATCACCATCACGCCGAGAATGAACCAGGCGACGAAGCCGCCCTGTTCCATGGCTTCCATGAAACCGAAAGAGCTTTGCGGGGCTGCATCCGCGGCAGCTGCAAGAAGTTCGAAGGTCATAACGAGTGGTCCTTTTGAGTATTCCGTGGTCCGCCTGCCGCAGCAGGCCCTGGATGGTTAATCGAGCCTGTAGACGATGGTGGTCGAGACAGTGTCTTGGATCGGATTGCCTGCCGCATCCAATGCCGGATTGTAGCGCGCATAGCGTGTCATCCCGTCGCAAGCAGCTTTATCGAGATCGCTCGATCCACTGGAATTGCTGACACGGCACGAGGCGACTCGGCCGTTGGTGCCGACGGTGATTGTAACACCGACATTACCCTCGATACCTTCGCGTTCCGCGCGACGGGGGTAGTTGCTCTGGATCCGGCGTGCCCAGCCCGACTGACCCTTGGCGCTCGCACCACGTGCCTTGGACGGCGGCGGGGGCGGTGCCGGTGGCGCGGGCGGGGGAATCACCAACTGCGGCGGAGCCGGCGGTGGGATCGTCGTCTGCGTCCGGATTGGAGGCGGTGCCGGCACGATATTGATCGGCGGCGGCGGCGCGACCGGCGGCGGCGGCGTGTCGGG
>CAMYIQ010000263.1 GCA_947258465.1 uncultured Erythrobacter sp. | reverse complement strand
CGAACCGCTCGGAGGTGAAGTGAACCAGCGGACGCTGACGATAGCGCACGGTCGCAGCCGGATCGTCGATATCGTTGTAATGAAACGAGCCGCCGAAGTGGAGCTGCGCGTCACCTGATTTCGGCATGAAAACCAGACGGGCATCGACTCCGCGATTCTTGCTCGAAGTGTCGTCGAAATTGTCGGTGAAGACACCGGCCTGCGCCAGGAACGCACCTCTCGAATAGGTCGCCGATGCGCCGATGCGGCGCTCGAAGCCGAAAGCGTCGGTGAAGGCCGCGCGCTCGATGAAGGTTGTGTGGAGGCTGCTGGTCAGTTCTTCCAACGACTGGAAGTTGTTGTGATGGCCGATCGCGATTTCGAGGGGGCCGTCCTCGTAAGTCAGGATGGCGTCGGCCATCTCAACCTCGTTCCCGGCGAAATCGACCTCGACCTTGTAACCGAAGCCGCCCGGGATATCGCCCGAAGCGCCGAGACGGGCACGGCGCACTTCATTGCCGAAACCATCGTCGGCGCCAGTCGATTCCGGGGCATTGGTCCAGCCGGCATCGTACATCAGGCGGCCGCGCGGCTTGAAACTCCAGCCATCCCCCTTCTCGAGCGTGGCGACAGCCGTCTCGGGTTTCGCCGCGGCGGCTGCGGTATTGGCCGCGATGGTTGCGTCCTGTGCCTCATTCGCAGCCCTGGCGGCTGCCAATTCGTTTTCGAGCTGGTCGATCCGCGCATTCATCGCGGAAAGCTGAGCGCGCATCTGGGCCAGTTCGTCGGTCGAGACAGTTACGTCCTGGGCGAACAGCGGGGTGGCCATGGTGCAGCAGAGCGCCGCAGCCGCCAGCGACAGGCGGTGGGTACGGGTCATCGGGACGAATCCTTTGAACGGGAAATTACGTTGCGACGACGCCTCTATGACCGCTAAATTACAGTTCGATGACAGGCTGCGAGCAAGCGGGTGTACCGGCGCGATGCGCTGCGGGGGTTTGCGGCAGGGTTTGAGGTCAGGCCGCTTCTTCGGCTTTTTCGATCGGCAGAGTGACGGTAACCCTCGTGCCTTCGCCAGGCGTGCTGTCGATGTCGAGTCTGCCACGGTGCCGCTCCACGATATGCTTGACGATCGCAAGGCCCAACCCGGTTCCGCCCGACGCCCGGCTGCGCCCCGGATCGGTACGGTAAAAGCGGCGGGTGAGCTGGGGAATATGTTCCGGCGAAATGCCGTCGCCGCGGTCGGTTACGGTCAGACGCACACGGCTGTCACCTCGTGGGTGCAAACGCACAGTGACCCGCTCGCCCTGATTGCCGTATTTGAACGCGTTGTCGACGAGGTTGCGCACGAGTTGTTCGAGCTGCTGCCGGTCACCGAGCACCTCGAAAGGCTGCGCAGTCTCGAAGTCGAGCAATGAAGCCCGCTCGCCGCTCGCCGCATCGTGAGCGGCGCGTTCCACCAGCTTGGAGAGGTCGAGTGTCTTGCTGGGGAGCTCGTGCTTCTCGGCTTCGATTCGCGACAGCGACATGAGATCGCTGACGAGATCCTGCAGCCGCTTGGCTTCGCGCTGGATCGTACCGAGAAACTTGTCGGCCATTCGGGGATCGAGCCCCTCCACGTCTTCCCGCAGCGTCTCGACGTAACCGATGATCGAAGCGAGGGGCGTACGCAGTTCGTGGCTGGCATTGGCAACGAAATCGGTATGCGCGCGGGCGATGTCGGCTTCGGCGGTTTTGTTGACGAATTCTATGACGGCAAGGTCGCCGGGCAGGCTCTTGCGGTTGATCCGCCAGATGTCCGTGCGCCGTGCCAGCCCGCGCACCACCGCTCCGCCATCGGCCTTGCGCGCCAGCAGCCGGATGGCTTCGGGCTGGCGCAGCGCCATGCGCACGTCTTGTCCGACGATGTGCCCACCAAGCAGCTTGCGGGCTGCAAGATTGGCCACGATCACCCGGTCGCGCTCGGTAATCACCACGGGCGTTTCGGAGTGTTCGAACAGGTCCGCCATATTGTCGCGGGTGAAAGCGGGGCCGGTGGCCGCCGGTTTGCTCTCGGGCGGCCGCGCCGTGACCAGATGGAGAGACCCTATCCAGACGAGGAAAAGAACCCCGACATAGATCAGGTCGACACCGAGAATCGCAAGAAAGATGCAGGCGACAACCGCCACTGCGAATCCGGGCCAGGGAAAGCTTCGCTCGCTCATTGCCGCGCGCCTTAGCCTTGCCCGGCAAGGGGCGCTACCCGCTTTCGGAAGATCCGAGGAGATGGTGACCCGTACGGGAATCGAACCCGTGTTTCAGCCGTGAAAGGGCCGCGTCCTAACCGCTAGACGAACGGGCCACACCCGCGTTGCGGGTCGGTGGCGTGGCGGGCCAATTAGGCGTGGGGTTGCGGGCCGTCAACCCTCGAATGCACGCAAACTCTTCAATCTACCCAGGCGGCGTCCTCGAGGTGCAGTTCCGCTTGCGGCCGGTTCCCCCAATCGTCGATCTTTACCCGGCCAGCCAGCCACAGGCGGCGGCCACGCGAACCGTGCAGGAGCGCCTGACCCATTTCACTTTCCGCAGCGCGGAAGGCGATCCCCTTGAAGCTCTTGCCATCTTCGCCGGCGGCGATCAGGCGAACGTGATCGGTTCCGACGATATCGCATTTGACCAACCGCACCGGACCCACTGCAACGCGTGGGCCAGGCCAGCCGACTCCATAAGGCCCCGCTTCCTCGAGCGAGTGGACCAGTTCGGGCGTCAAACCGCCGGGGGCGACCGCAAGGTCCAGCGCCATGGCACGCGCAGCGGAAGCGCGGGCGACCTGCCCTTCGAGCATGCGGTCGAGCCAGTCGGCCAGCGCATCGACCTGGTCCGCGGCCACGGTCAATCCCGCGGCCATGGCATGTCCGCCGCCCGCCACCAGCAATCCTTCGTCACGGGCGCGGATGATGGCGGCGCCAAGGTCGACCCCGGCGATCGAGCGCCCGGACCCCTTGCCAGTCTCGCCGTCGAGCGCGACCACCAGCGAAGGCTTGCCGGTCTTTTCCTTGATGCGCCCGGCCACGATGCCGATCACGCCGGGGTGCCAGCCTTCGCCTGCGACGAGGTGCACCGCGCGATTGTGCTGCGCTGCCAATTGCTCTTCGGCGGCCTCTTGCACTTCCGCTTCGATCGCCCGGCGTTCCTCGTTGAGCGCGGACAATTGCGCTGCGATTTCGCGGGCTTCTTCGGGATCCTGCGTGGTGAGAAGCCTTACGCCTAACGTCGATTCTCCCACACGACCGCCGGCATTGATACGCGGGCCAAACGCGAAGCCGAGGTCCGAGCATGCCGGAGCGCGTTTGAGACGGCTTGCATCGATGAGGGCGGACATGCCGATATTGTCACGCTTGGCCATGACCTTGAGGCCCTGCGAGACGAATGCGCGGTTGAGACCGTGGAGCGCGGCGACATCGGCGACCGTACCCAAGGCCACCACATCGAGCAGCGCGAGCAGGTCCGGCTCTTTCCGGTCGGTGAAGAAACCGCGCTCGCGCAGAGTGCGGACCAGGGCAATCGCCAGCAGGAACGCCACCCCGACTGCGGCCAGGTGCCCATGCGCTGCCGCCTCGTCTTCTTCATCCAAGCGATTGGGGTTGATCAGCGCCACCGTCTTGGGAAGTTCCGCCGCGCATTTGTGGTGGTCGACCACGATCACGTCGATGCCCGCCTCATGCGCCATGCGCAGCGCCTCATGCGCCATCGCGCCGCAATCGACCGTGACGATCAGGCTGGAACCTGCCTGGCCGAGCTTGACCAGAGCCTCGCCCGACGGTCCGTATCCTTCCAGCAGACGGTCGGGAATGTAATAACCCGCCTCGACGCCCAATTCACGCAGCAGGCGGATCAGCAGTGCGGAACTGGTCGCCCCATCGACATCGTAATCACCGTAAATGGTGATTGTCTCGCCCGCGATAACGGCCTGAGCGATACGGTCGGCGGCGATGTCCATGTCGCGGAACAGCGAAGGGTCGGGCAGGAAATTCCGCAATGTCGGATTGCGATGTCGCTCGATATCCTCTGCCGCGACGCCGCGTGAAAGCAAAAGCTGGCGGACGATATCGTCACCCAGGGCCTGGGTATTGCCGAGCTCCATATTCCCGCCACGCCAACGCCAGGCACGACCGGTAAGCGAGGAGGAAACACCGAATACGTAGGAGAGGGCCTGCGATGCCATAGGAGTGGCAATAGCCCGTGCGTGGTCTTCGCGGAAGTTCGGGAGATTGACAATCGACAGGTGTTGGCGATGCTCTGCCGATGGCCCCACCTTCCTTGCTCATCGTTTGGCACAGCCGCACCGGTACCAGCGAGCAGATCGCTCGTGCCGCCAGTGAGGGGGCCGGGGGCCGCGGGATGCTGAAGCGGGCCGCCGATACTTCGCCGGAAGATCTGCTTGCGGCAGGCGGTTACCTGTTCTGCTGCCCGGAAAACCTCGCCAGTATGAGCGGCGAAATGAAAGAGATGTTCGACCGCTGCTATTATCCTGTCCTCGGGCGGATCGAAGGCAGGCCCTACGCCACGGTCATCGCCGCCGGCTCGGACGGGGAGGGCGCGCAGCGGCAGATCGATCGCATCGCCACGGGCTGGCGGTTGAAGCGAGTGACCGATCCGTGGATCGAAATGACCGATGCGCAGGAACCGGAAGCGATTCTCGCACCGAAAACCGTTTCGCCTCAAACGCTTTGCAAGGCGACCGAACTCGGCGCGGGTCTGGCCGAAGGGATCGCACAGGGGATCTTTTGAAAAAAGGGTCCGCTTTCGAGCATTAGCCTTTTGTGGACTCGACGGCCTGCCGGATTGCAGCCAAGGTTTGCTCTTCGCAGGGAGAAGGACGGCGTATTCTGGTGGCGGCCGGCGAGCGAAGCATTGGCGAAGGCGGCCCAGTCGGTTCCGGCCTCATCCTTTTGTTCGACAAGGGTAAACGGCCGGATCGGGCCGACTTGCTCGCTGCCCTATCGGGTCAGCCGCGCATCGCGATCAGCCACGATCCCCTCGCAGCCGAGAGACTTGACCCGGTAAACGGCGCTGCCCTGCCGAGCGACAGCGATGTCGACTGGGTCGAATTGCTCGCCGATGGGCTGACCTTCGATTTGCTCGGCTTGCGGCCGGGCCCCGCGCTGGCCACGCCGGACATCGGCTATCTGTTCAACGTCCAGGTCGACCGCGAGGTCGGGAGCGAAGCGCTCGGACTGTATCCGGGGCCGCATATAGCGCAGGGCGCGCATGCACTGCCGATCGTGCGAACGCTGCTCGGGATCGGGGCCGCGCTGGTTCGATCGCTGGGCGGTGTGAATGCCGTATGCTGGCCGCCCGCACGCTCTGCCATCGCGCCGACGTTTTTTGCCAAAACGACCGAAAGCTGGCTCACCGGCGGACCGTTTCCCGCGCTCGGCATGCTCGGTATCCGGTTCGACGAGCAGGGGGCGTTGCGGAGCGAGGGGCTGAACTTCTTCACCGATTGCGAATTGTGGTTCGATCCCGCCCTGTGCCGCGATCGAACAGCCGCCACGCGCCTGGCTGTGCGTGTCGTCCAGAACTTGATCGGTTTCGACTTGCCGCAACGCGCTTGCGAGTTTGCGAACGAAGACGGATCCGCTTTAAAAATCGAACCGGATCTCGCGCGCGGCTTGCTCAGGATTTCTCCAGCCTGATTGCGGGGATGAGCCATCGTCTGCCCGCCATTCTCGGTGAAGATCGTGGAAACCTTCCGTTCCGGGCCGTCAACCGTTGCGGGTCTCCCCAGCACGATCCGGCGTTGCAGAAACATCATTTGCTGCCTCGCCAACTGCTCGGCGAGGCGTGCTTCGAAACCATGTTCGGGGCCTTGGGTACACGACGGATCGGGTTTGACGATTTTCGCCGGAATGGCCTGCTGCTGCCCGCGCGCGAGGAAGCTGCACGGCGCCTGGCTCTTCCGCTCCACCGCGGGCCGCACCGTGATTACAATGCGATGGTGATGGAACGGGTGGGCCGCATCGAACGCAAATGGGCGCGCCAATCCACGTCCGATCCGATCCACGCCGCCGAAACCGCGCTGATGCGGCTGGCGCTGTTGCAGCGCGCCTTGCGCCAAAGGTTGCTGGACGAGCGAAAGCCCTTTCGGCTCAATCGCAAGGACCCCCTGGGCACGGGAGTGGACTTTTCCGATCTCGATGCAATGGCCGAGGCTTTATGGTCCGCCGGGACCGCCGTGGTGCTTTAAGCGGTCGCCTTTGCCAGCGCTTCCTTCGCGGCGATATATTCGCGTTCGAGCCGGGCGACAGTTTCCTCCACCGGCGCGCTCTTGGTCACGCTGCCGATGCCCTGGCCCGAACCCCAAATGTCCTTCCAGGCCTTGGCCTTGGTGTTGCCGCCGCTGCCGAAGTTCATCTTGCTCGGATCGCTCTCGGGAAGATTGTCGGGGTCGAGACCCGCGCCCTCGATGCTCGACCGCAGATAATTCCCGTGCACTCCGGTAAAGAGGTTGGTGTAAACGATGCCGTCGGCACTGCCTTCGACGATCGCGTCCTTGTAACGCTGATCCGCATTCGCCTCGCTCGCCGCGATCCATGGCGACCCGATATAGGCGAAGTCGGCGCCCAGCGCCTGTGCGCCCAGGATCGAGCGACCATGGGCGATGGAGCCTGAAAGCGCCACCAGACCATCGAACCATTCGCGGATTTCCTGCATCAGCGCGAAGGGGCTGAGCGTGCCGGCATGGCCGCCCGCACCCGCGGCCACCGGGATGAGGCCGGACGCGCCTTTCTCGATCGCCTTGCGAGCAAAGCGATTGTTGATGACATCGTGCAGCGTGATTCCGCCCCAGCTATCCACGGCCTTGAAAACCTCCTCGCGTGCGCCGAGCGAGGTGATTACCATGGGCACCTGCCATTTCGCGCAGGTCTGCATATCGGCATCGAGGCGATCGTTCGACCGGTGGACGATCTGGTTCACTGCATAAGGCGCTGCCGGACGGTCGGGATTGTCCCGATTATGCGCGGCCAGTTCTTCGGTGATCTGGTGGAGCCATTCATCGACCTGGCTTTGCGGGCGGGCATTGAGCGCGGGAAACGCGCCGACGATCCCGGCCTTACACTGCGCGATCACGAGTTCCGGCCCGGAAACGATGAACAGCGGCGATCCGATTACGGGAATACGCAACTTGTCGAACGGGGCGGGCAGGGTCATGCAGGAGGCTCCTCTGAGAACTGTGGAAGGCGAGGGCCTATGGCGGGGCGGGGCGCTTGTCGAGAGTGACGTTACGTAAACGTCAAGCGTCGGTCGGTGCGAGCTCGAGGATATTCTCGATGTCGTAAATCCGTGCCGCTGTGGCTGCGAAAAGCGCACGCTTCTCGTCCCTGCTGTGACCGGAGGCAAGCCGCTTGAAGGCATTCCAAAGAGTCGGATAGCTGGCGCCCCAGCGATCTACCGGATAATTGGATTCGAACATTGCGCGATCCGGACCGAAAGCCTCGATGCAGGTTTCGATATAAGGCCGCCACAGCGCCGCCAGATACTCGGAACCGTGCCCCTTGGCGGGGCCATCTTCGGGCAGGCCGCAGAACGCCATCGCCAGACCGCCCAGCTTCACCGCTATATTGGGGCATTCGGCAAGAGCATGGATCGAACGGCGCCAGACATCGAAGCGTTCGTGTAGCTTGCCGCGATAGCTCGCGATATTGAGCGGCGTGCCACAATGATCGAGCACGATCTGCTGCTGCGGGAATGCCTTGGCGAGGTCGAGCAGGTCCCCGAGCTGGGGTTCGAGCAGCCAGGCATCGAAGGTCAGCCCGTAATCCGAGTATGCGGCGAAACCGGCGCGGAAAGGGGCCGAGCGATAGAGGCCTTCCGGCGCGTGAAAAGGCGGGCCGAGCACGTCGGGATTCGCATCCCATGCCCCGGCATGGCGAATACCCTTGAAGCGTCCGTTACCGGCGGTCACCAGGGCTTCGACCACGGGCCTCACCGCATCGCCAAGCGTCAGGTCGGCATGACCGACGATTGCCGCGCAGGGGCGATAGTCACCGTACTGGCCGCTGGCTCCCTGCGCCGCGATGCCATTGACGAATTCGACTTCGCCGACCGGCCTCATCGCCTCGTCCCGGCTCGCGTCGTAAAAGGCTCCGCATTCCATGAAGACCGTGCCGAGGACGTTGTGGCCCGAATGGGTGTCGGCCTGTAATTCGTCGAAAGTATAGTAGGCAGCTCCCGCGACGGCCTCGATAAAATCGTGCCTCGGTTCCGGAAACGCCGCTATCAGCGGGCGCAGATCCCACAGATGATGGTGCGGATCGATGATCGGCAGATCGGGTTCGAGAATTTCTTCGGACATTGGCGGCGCTCTCCCCATTATTGCGGTCGGTCTGGACTTCACCTGCGGCAAAGCCCGCACGATGGAACATATCGACCACGGGCCTGACAAGGAAAAGTGGCGCTTTCAGATGGTGCCATTATCTCGACCGGAGGTGAGCGTCCGGACGAGACGTAAGGACTGAGGATTGCGGGCTCGCGGAAATGGCCACAATCCTCGCTTTCTTGTAGGCGTCTACGTGAAAATACGTAGCCGGCTTCACTGGCCGTGTTAAGCTTGCGCGTCTAGCGATCTCCCATGGAGTGGCCAAAAATATGATTCATTCCAGGGCGCGGCATCCTGCGGCGCAGATCGTT
>CAMYIQ010000262.1 GCA_947258465.1 uncultured Erythrobacter sp. | reverse complement strand
TTCGTCGACGGCCGCTATCTGGGCGACCCTTTCGTGGCCAAGCTGTGCCCCGAATGCGGCACGACCAGCCCCGCCAGCCACATAGAGGGGATCGGGGACGACGCCGTCCATTGCGATGCCTGCGGAGCGGAGGTGAATGCCTTTCGCTTCAGCAATGGCTATGTAATCGTGCTCGACCGGGAAAATGCCATATCGCTTACCGTAGGGCAGGACGTGGCCAACGAGCTGGCGGTCGACGCCAAGGTCAACGCCGCCATGCCCGACCATTCGGACCAGCATTCCATCCTGTCGCTGGCGCGCGCGGATATTTCCGGCCTGGCGTCGCGGATGCGCCCTTTCCTCGGCAATATCGGGACGATCCCTTCGCGCGATCTTCCCGATTCGCACAATGCCGGCGATTTCGGGACGTTTCTGATCGATGCGCCGCACGGTTACAGTTTCACGCAGGAGCAGCTCGACAAGCACAAGACCGACGGCCACATGGATACGAACTCGGTGCGGCAGGGCGCAATCCTCATCTGTCCGGTAAAGGTGCCCGGCGCGGGTATCTATATGGGCGACATGCATGCCCAGCAGGGCAATGGCGAAATTGCCGGGCATGCCACCGACGTGGCGGGGGAAGTCGAGCTACAGGTCGAGGTCATCAAGGGGCTGGAGCTCGATGGGCCGATATTGCTGCAGACGACCGACGATCTGCCATTCCTTGCCCAGCCCCTGTCGGAAGCAGAGCGCAAGGCCGCGAATGCCCTGGGCGAGAAATACGGCCAGGCCGAGATCGAGGACAATGCTCCCATTACGTTCATAGGGAGCGGGGCTACGCTCAACGATGCGACCAAGAACGGGTTGGACCGCGCCGCCCGGGTGACGGGCATAGCCTATGACGAGATATTGAACCGCGCGACGATTGCCGGCTCGATCGAGATCAGCCGTCTGCCCGGCGTGGTTCGTGTTACCTTCATGTGCCCCAGACCCGTGATCGAGGCGATGGGCATCGCGCATCTGATCGACGAACAATATGGCTAGAGCCCGGCCGGGAATGTTGCAGCAGGCGGATAGTGCAGTGCGGTGCGGGGATAGCGCCGGTCGGGCTGGCGGCACAAGTTCATCATCAGAGTGAAACCGCCGATTTACGACCATAAACCCGAGAGGAAGAAAGCAATGGCAACCCAGGCAAGTGAAACGGACCAGGCGCCCGGACGCTGGGCGCGGAAATATCCCGAGCTTGGGCAGGAGCCGCTGCCCGTCACGCCCTATATCGATCCGGATTATTATCAGAAGGAAAAGGACAGGATCTTCAAGAAGCAGTGGCTTTATGTCGCGCTCGAACGCGAAGTTCCCGAAATCGGATCCTACAAGGTTCGCCGGCTCGACTGCGCCGATACGTCAGTGATCATCATGCGCGGGAAGGATGGCAAGGTCAGGGCGTTCCACAATGCCTGTTCGCACCGCGGCAATACCGTGGTGACGGAAGACGGCCAGGAAACCTATGGCCGCAATCGCGCCGGTGTTGTCACCTGCCGGTTCCATGGCTGGGTCTACGATGCGCTGGGCGAACTGGTCAGCGTTCCGCAGGAGGAGCGTTTCTATTCCTGCTTCGACAAGGCCGATAACGGGCTGGCCGAAGTGCATTGCGATATCTGGGCCGGCTTCATTTTCGTCAATGTCGATCCCGGCCCCGTGCAGCCTCTGAAAGAATTTCTGGGCGGATATGCCGATCACTTCGGCGGCTTCGACTATGGTGCCTGCGATCACGGCTTCACCTATCACACGACGCTGGATTGCAACTGGAAGGTGGCCTCCGACGCCTTCGCCGAGGCCTATCATGTAGACACGATCCACGCGGGGTCGTTTCCCAATGTCTTCGAAGGGGCGATCGAGGATGTGCAGCTTTTCGGTCCGCATCGCACCTGTTCGGTGAGGCTGCAGGTCGACAACCTGCCGCAGACGCCGATCGGCGACCTCGCCAATGCGCGCTCGCGCGGTTCCCTCGCTGCGGTTGGCGGCGCAACCACCCTGCCACCGACCTTGAACCCGAAGCGCGACGAGGATTGGGGCTTCGAACTGAGCGTGCTGTTCCCGAGCCTCTTGCTGCATGTGTCGGAAGGCATCTGGTTCACCCACCAGTTCTGGCCGATCGCCCATGACAAGACCCTGTGGGAAGGCAAATACTATCTCAAGAAGCCGCGCACCTACAGCGAGCTGTGGGGCTTCGAGCGATCGATGGTTCTGCAACGCAATGCCTGGCTGGAAGACACCGCCACCATGGAAGACACCTATCGCGCCATGCTTTCCGGGGCGAAGAAGTACCAGCATCTGCAGGATGAGGAAATCCTCATCCGTCACAATTGCAAGGTCGTCGACGAGATGGTCGGTGCCTGAGCGAGAGGGGATATACAGTACCATGCAACCTGAAATGACCGTTCCCGCGGGCTTCGAGGCGCTTGCCGAATTCTCCAAATGGGATCTGCCGACAGCGGACGAGCGAACCCGGGCCAGGAGGAATGCCACCGCAGAGGAGCTGGATGCCTTCTATCGCGGTGTTCTCCCCCATATGGAAGCCGTGCTGGACGAATGCGACAAGTTCGACCTTGGAGAGCTGCCGGAAAGCCATCGCGGCATCTTCAACATCGCCCTGTCGATGGCCGAGATCGCCCCGCATATCGAATTCTACAAGGGAGAGGTGGGTGTGCCTTATGCCTTTGAAGAAGGCCGGTTCGTAGCCGTTCACGGCGCGGATGAAACGTGGCAGGCCCTGCCCCCCAACGGCCCGCGCTGATCGTGCCGCCGGATCCCAGCACCGATATCGATCTGCGCCTTCGCCGCATGGAGGCGTTCGAGGCGATCCGGCAGCTCATCGCCACTTATGCCATCGGGGCGGATCGCAAGAACGACCCCGAGATTCTCGGCCCGCTGTTTAGCGAGCAGGCTATCTGGGAAGCCGACGGTATTGCCCACCTTGTCGGACGCGACGCAATCGCCACCGGCCTCGCGGGGCTGGCGAACGATTTCGTCACCTGGTCGCTGCACTACATGATCTCGCCGCATATCACCGTCGACGAGGCGGCCGAAAAAGCCGTGTGCCGGTGGTATCTGTGGGAACTGTGCACGATGAAGCAGGAAAGCGGCGCCTCCGCCGATACCTGGTATGGCGGATGGTATGACAGCCGTCTCGGTTTGCATGACGGCACGTGGCTGTTCGACTGGGTGCGCCTCGAGCCCCGTTTGGCCAGCGCCACCGAGACACCGTGGCAGGGTAAGGCCGATAACGGGACCGGCGCAAGTTCGCCGCCCTTTCTGAATTAAAGGAAAACAACCGTGCAACCACTTTGCAAAGCCGCAGACGTGCCCGACGACGAGCCGCTGCGGGTGGAATTGCCCGATGGCCATGCCGTGGCTGTCTATCGCTGGGAGGGCGCGTTCTACTGCACCGACGACCTGTGTTCGCATGGAGAGGCGTCGCTTGCCGAAGGTTACGTCGAAGACGGCGAGATCGTCTGCCCCTTTCATATGGGTTCGTTCTGCATCCGGTCGGGGGAACCGCGCGCGGCCCCCTGTTCCGTGCCGATTGCCGCCTATAAGGTTACCGTACAGGGCGAAGAGCTGCTGATCGACCGCATGTGATCGGCCGCATGTGAGCGTTCCCGCGCGCGACGGGCGTGCGCGGGGGTAGGGGCAGCCGCGGTCAGCCGAGAAAATCGAGCACCGCCGCAGTGAATGCCGTTTGCTGTTCGACATTGGAAAGATGCGCGGCATCCAGCACGACGCTTCGGGCTTGCGCGATCGTCCCGGCGATCGCCGCTCCCTGTGCGGGCGGCGTGGCAGGATCGCGTCCGCCGCTGATCACCAGGGTCGGACAGCGGATCAATCCGATCACCGGGCGCAAATCCATATCGCGAATGGCCGCGCAACAGCCGGCATAGCCTTGTGCCGGACAGGCCAGCAATTCCGACCGGAAGACGCCGATCGTGTCCGGATCGGCCGCCCTGAATTTCGGGGTGAACCACCGCTCGATAACCGCATCGGCTATGTCGGCCATGCC
The DNA here is from genome assembly GCA_947258465.1 of uncultured Erythrobacter sp. Classification (GTDB taxonomy): domain Bacteria; phylum Pseudomonadota; class Alphaproteobacteria; order Sphingomonadales; family Sphingomonadaceae; genus Qipengyuania. Next base: position 10,743 of record CAMYIQ010000262.1, on the reverse strand, counting down.
CCCGGCGGCTTCGTTCGACACGGCTTCGATCCGCTGCTGCCATGCCGCTGGCGGACCCATGAAGGGCGCCGTGTTGGCGAGTATCAGACGGCCCAGGCGATCGGGCGCATGAACGCCGAGCCATTGCCCCGTCATTCCCCCCAGCGAAAGGCCGCAGAAATGCGCTTTTTCGATATCGAGCGCATCGAGCAGGTCCAGCACATCGCGCCCGAGCCGGTCCAGCGAATAAGCGCCGGGCATGACCGCGCTCCCCCCGTGCCCGCGCGTGTCGTAGCGCAAGACGCGGTATCGGGCGGAGAAGCTTTCGATCTGCCGGTTCCACATGGCATGGGTGGTGCCCAGCGAATTGGATAGCACCAAAACCGGTGCGTCGCCCGGGCCCTCGATGCGCCAGGCAATGGATGCGCCATCGCTCATCCGGGCCAAACCCTTGTCTGTCATATACACTTCCTGGCCCGGCGCCCGCCATGCGGCGGGGCAGCCCCTTTCGTGAACGGCATGCCGGTCATGCCGAGAACCGGTCATGCAAGGCAAATTCGCAGCCGGTTGCCTGGACAACATCGGCAATGGAAACGGTATCGGCAAGTTCCACAAGCGTAAGCCCGCCTGCGACCTTATCGCATGTGAAGACCGCCAGGTTGGTGATAATCATATCGACCACGCCTTTGCCGGTGAGCGGCAAGCCGCATTGTTCGGTAATCTTCGGGCTGCCGTCCTTGGCGCAATGCTCCATCACGACGACGACGTGCTTCACCCCCGCGACCAGATCCATCGCGCCGCCCATGCCTTTCACCATTTTGCCCGGAATCATCCAGTTCGCGATATCGCCGTTGCGGCTCACTTCCATCGCGCCGAGCACGGTCAGGTCGATATGCCCGCCGCGGATCATCGCGAAGCTTTCGGCCGAGGAGAAGAAGCTCGATGTGGGCAGTTGGGTGATGGTCTGCTTGCCGGCATTGATGAGATCCGGATCGACCTCGTCCTCGAACGGGAAGGGGCCCATTCCCAGCATTCCGTTTTCCGATTGCAGCGTGACCTGCATTCCCGATGGGATATGGTTGGCCACCAGCGTCGGAATGCCGATGCCCAGATTGACGTAGAAGCCATCGCGCAGCTCGCCCGCCGCGCGAGCGGCCATTTCGTCTCGTGTCCAGCCTGTCATCCCGGTAGCTCCCGCGATCGCACCGTGCGCTTTTCGATCCGCTTTTCATTGATCGTGGACAGAACGACCCGGTCGACGAAAATGCCGGGCGTGTGGACGTGATCGGGATCGAAAGTACCCGCAGGCACCAGTTCCTCGACCTCGACCACGGTCCATTTGGCCGCGGTCGCCATGTTGGGATTGAAATTCCGGGCGGTCTTCCGGAATTGAAGATTGCCTTCCGGATCCGCGCGCCACGCCTTGATGATGGCAAGGTCCGCCCTCAGCCATTTTTCCCGCACATATTCCTGGCCATCGAAGATTTCGACCGGCTTGCCTTCGGCTACCACCGTTCCCACGCCGGTACGGGTGTAGAATGCCGGAATGCCGGCGCCACCGGCACGAATGCGTTCGGCAAGGGTTCCTTGCGGGGTCAGTTCCAGCTCCAGATCGCCGGATAGATATTGCTGCTCGAACAGCTTGTTTTCGCCGACATAGGACGCGATCATCTTGTCGATCTGGCGATTTTTCAGGAGCATCCACAAACCGAAGCCATCGGCACCGGCATTGTTGGATATCACCGTCAGACCGCCGACCCCCGCGGCGAGGATTTCGGGAATCAGGCTTTCCGGATTGCCCGACAGGCCGAAGCCGCCGGACATGATCGTCATGCGATCGGAAAGGAGACCGTCCAGCGCCGCCGCGGGTGATGCGAAGATCTTGTTCACGCCGATGCACGCACCCGGCTGGACAGGCGCTGATCGTCGGTGGACTGCGCACGCTGCAACTGGAAATCGAACGGGATGACCGGCTGGCCCGAACTACGATCGGGGACCGGCACAAGGCCTTCGCGGGTTCCGAACGCAAAATCATCATGCGCGTGCGGATCGTCTCCGAAATTGATCTGCGTCGTGAGTGTGCGATAGCCGGGCGCTTCGACGAAGAAATGCACGTGGGCCGGGCGATCTCCGTGGCGTCCCAGTGCTTGCATCAGGCGCTCCGTCGAGCCCCCCGGAGGCACCGAATAGCCACGCGGCATCTTCGAACGAAACGAATAGCGGCCATCGGGGCCGAGCTTGATGCGCCGGCGATTGTTGAACGGGCTTTGCTCTCCGGTGGGGTCGAAATGCGAATAGAAGCCTTTCGAATTGGCGTGCCAGACATGGAGGATGGCGTCCTTGACCGGCTCGCCCTCGGGCCCGGTGATCCGGCCGGACATCGTCAGGGTTTCGGTATCGTCCGGGTCCGTGGTGAGATTGACATCGTTGGTCTTGCTTACATCGCCATCGACCAGCGGAGCGCCGGCGACATAGAGAGGTCCTTCGATCGTCCGCGGCGTTCCTCCGGTCAGACCCGCCTCGGCATCCTTGGCGTCCATATGGAGATCGAGGAAATGTTCGATTCCCAGGCCCGGGGCGATCAAACCGTATTCGTCGGTGCCGTCCTGCATGAACCGCATCGCCGTCCAGAATTCGTCCTCGCTGATGTCGTGCCGTTCGATGATCGTCATCAGCGATTCCAGCGTGTCGCGAAGGATCGCCTTGAGGCGGGGATTACCGCCATCACCGCCGATTCCCGCGGCGCGATCGAGCAGGGACTGGACTTCCTTTGATTGAACGATATTGGTCATGGCATCCTCCTGATGATGGTGTTTATCCTTCGCCGATCGCGGATGGATGGCGGCACAGCGCCGTCACCTCGGTCGTCATGAAGGGGAAGAGAGGCAGGCCAAGCATGATTTCATGCAGCTCGGCCGCGTCCTCGACATCGAATATGCTGATATTCGCGTACTGCCCGGCAATGCGCCACAAATGGCGCCACTTGCCGGATCGCTGCAACTCTTCGGCGCGCGCCTTTTCGACCGCCTTGAGCCGGTCGAATTCCTCGGCATCGACGCCGTGCGGCACATTGACATCCATATGAACCATAAAGAGCATCAGCTTTCCTCCTTCGCGCGTGGGCCGACGACGGTTCTGACGGGTTCGTCCCGGCGGAATCGTCTGGTCTTTTCCATGTCGAGCGCGATGCCCAGCCCCGGACTGTCGGGTAATTCCAGCCCGAAGTCGCGATAGGCGAGCGGGGTCGCGAGAATGCTTTCGGACTGGAGCAAGGGGCCGAACAGTTCGGTCCCCCATTCCAGCGCGTCGAAAGTGCTGAAAAGCTGGGCCGACGCCATGGTGCCGATCGCGCCTTCGAGCATGGTCCCGCCATAGATTCCGATATGCGCGGCGGATGCGATCGCGGCCATTTGTCCGGCTGCGAAAAGTCCGCCCGCCTGAGCCGGCTTCACCGAAAACGCCTGCGCCCCCCCAATCTGCGCGATGTCCAGCGCGTCGACCGGGCCGTGCAGCACCTCGTCTGCCATGATCGGGAGAGGCGAGCGCCGGGCGAGCCGGCGCAGACCGGCGCGGTTGCCCCGGGGCAATGGCTGCTCGATCAAGTCGGCGCCGGCATCGGCCAGCATCTTCGCGCCGCGCAGGGCCTGGGGTTCGTCCCAGGCCTGGTTTACGTCCACCCGCAGCGAAGCCCGCTCGCCCAGCGCGCGTTTGATCGCCGCGACATGGGCGATATCGTCCCGCAGGGCGCGCTTGCCGATTTTCAGCTTGAACACATTGTGCCGCCCGCTTTCGATCATCGCCTCGGCTTCATCGATATCGCGGTTCGTGTCGCCGCTCGCCAGCGTCCACAGGACCGGCAAATGCCCGCGAACGCGGCCGCCGAGCAGTTCCGAAAGAGGGAGGCCCGCGCGTTTTGCCGCAGCATCGAGCAGAGCCGTTTCCAGCGCATTCTTGGCGAAATGGTTGCCCACTACATGCTGGCGCACGACAGCCATCGCAGCGGCGGGAACTCGCGCGTCTCGCCCGCGCAAGAGCGGTTCGCAATATCGGTCGATGGCCAGCTTCATGCCCTCGGGGCTTTCGTCGCTGTAGCTCAGGCCGCCGATCGTCGTGCCTTCACCCATGCCGGTGATACCGTCCGAGCAGGTGACAAAAACCAGCATCATCACTTGTTTGCTGATCGACGTCATGGACAGAACGTGCGGGCGAATTGTCGGTATATCTACAATCCAGGTATCAACCCGCTCAATGTTTATTGCCATGATGGCCTCATGATATTCTTTGAAATCGAGCGGCTTATATGATCTTGAGAAGGTCCGGCCCAAGACCGATTGGGCACGCCTCGATACGTGAAGGGTATTTTATGGAACTTCGGCATCTTCGCTATTTCGTCGCGGTCGCCGATGAGAGGAATTTCACCCGCGCGGCCGAAACGCTCAATATTGCGCAACCGCCGCTCAGCCGGCAGATCCGCCAGCTCGAGGACGAGGTCGGGGCCGCGCTTTTCGACCGGGAGACGAGGCCGATCCGGCTGACCGATGCGGGACGCCTTCTGTATGGGCATGCGAGCCAGATTCTGGCGAGCATGGACCAGTTGCAGGCGATCATGCGCCATGCGGCCGGCGCGGAGCGTCGCAGGTTCGTGATCGGCTTTGTCGGCTCGACGCTGTACGGCCCCTTGCCCGAGGTCATTCATCGGTTTCGCGAACAGGTCGAATACCTCGATGTATCGCTGCACGAATGCTCCACGGTCGAACAGATTGCGGCGCTTAAAGAGGGCCGGATCGATGTCGGCTTCGGTCGTTTGCGGATCGAGGATCCGGCAATCCGCCGGCTCGTGTTGGCCAAGGAAAAGCTGGTGGCGGTCGTTTCGGCGGACGATCCGCTTGCAGATAGCGCGGAGCCCGTCAGTCTTGCCGAACTCGCCGCGCAGCCGCTGATCGTCTATCCTCGACCGGCGCGTCCGAGCTATGCGGACCAGGTGCTTGGCGCCTATCACGATCTCGGTCTCGACCCGGTTTCGGTCATGGAAGTGCGCGAGTTGCAGACGGCGATCGGTCTGGTCGCGGCGCATGCCGGCGTCTCGCTGGTGCCGGAATCGGTTCAGCGCCTGCAGCGCGACGATGTCCGTTACGTCCAGCTTGCGGAAGCCGCGCTGAAATCGCCGATCATGATGATACACCGGGCGGGCGATGTTTCGGCGGAACTGAACGCGCTGATCGAAATCGGGTGCGCGCTGCATGGCAAGGACGGGGTGGACGAGCATGACTAGGTCAGCGACCGGAGCGGTATGCCGGGGTCGCGCAAGCTATCGCGGTCGGGGCTGGCGCCCTGTTTGATCAGCTTTCGGGCGGCCATGAAATCGCGCGGGGCATTGATGGCATCGATTCCGATGACTTTCCCTTCGCGCGTGTAGATCGCGCTGAAGGGGGTGCTTCCGGTTTCTCCGCGCACGATGATTTCGTCGGCCGCCATGCTCAGGCCGGCGGATTGCAGGCGCATATCATATTGCTGCGACCAGAAGGTCGGCACCTGGGCGTAGGGAAGGGCGTTTCCGATAATCGCATCGGCAGCGGTCGCGGCCGAATCCTGGGCGTGCTGGACCGATTCCAGCCGCCAGAGGCCGTCGGCAAAGGGGTTCGGATGCCGCGAGCAATCGCCAATGGCGAGAATGTCGGGTGCCGACGTCCGGAAACAGGAATCCACCAGAACGCCTTGATCGCAGGCCAGCCCCGCCTGTTCGGCCAGCCGCGTCTCGGCGTCGATCCCGATTCCGCAAATGGCCATTTGGGCGGGTATCGCGGTGCCATCGTCGAGGATCGCTTCCTGCAACGCCCCTTCGCCACGAAATGCCCGGACTCCCTGCCCGAAATGGAAGCTGACGCCGCGGCGAATATGTTCTTCCTCGACGAAGCGGGAGATTACCGGCGAGGTGACTCGCGACAATACGCGCTGTTGCGTCTCGATCACCGTGACCCGCTTGCCCAGTTCGCAGGCCGCCGCGGCGAATTCCAGTCCTATATAGCCCGCGCCGACAACGGCCACCTGGCTTGTCGCATCCAGTTCGTCGCGGATATGCTCGACATCCGACACATTGCGCAGCGTATGAACACCGCCAAGCTCCGCACCATCGCAGGCGAGGCGGCGCACTTTCCCCCCGGCCGCCAGCACGCACCATCCGAAGGAAAAATGGCGCCCGTCGGACAGCGTGACGCGGCGCCGATCCGGGTCGAGTTCTTGCACGGCGCATCTAACAGCAAGATCCACCTTGTTCTCGGGCCAGAATTCGGCGGGCCGGATCAACAGGTGTTCCGCCCCGATCTTGCCCAACAAATAGTCTTTGGACAGCGGCGGACGTTCGTAGGGCAGGGCCGGTTCATCGCCGATCAGCAGGATCGATCCGGAAAACCCCTTTTGCCGAAGGGCGATTGCCAGCGCCGCGCCGGCGTGGCCCGCCCCGACGATCACGACATCATAACTTGTCCTCAGATCCACTTTGGCCTCCCACGCTCGTAGCCTGTTCAAGCCCGCCATTCAGGCGAGGCCGCGCACGCACAGGTCCACACCATTGCCGAGATGGCGGGCAAGGAGTTCCTCGTCCTGGAAGTGGATGTGCTGCTTCGCGCCGGATTTGAGCTGGGCGCAGATCAGTTCATGGGTATAGCAGTCCTCCATCATCGGATCGCGAAGACCGACCTTGGAATATTCGCGCGCGAACAGTTCGCCGGCCGTCCGCACGGGCGGGTAATAGCCTTTGATCTCCCATACGCTGCGATCGGCGGCGACGGGCCAGATGTTGAATGTGAAGTAAAGCCCGTTCAGCAGGCCGACGAAGAAGTTCGGGAAGATGTGCCAGAAATCGAAAGAGCCGCGGAAGCGATAGGCTTCGCCCTCGGTCTCCAGGTTGGACCCGAACGCCTGCACCGTTCCCGTTCCAAATTGGCTCGCCAGTTGTGCGACGGGCGACGGCGTGAAATTCTCCGATGGCGGAGAGCCGAGTACGCCGTGCAGGCCATGCAGTTCAATCCCCGCATGGCGATATTGATTGCCTTCCACCTTCACGGCGCGAGCCAGCGTCTTGTCGTGCAGATAGGGCAGGTGCCAGCCTTCGAGCTGTGCTTCCTGAAGCGTCTTCCAGTTGACATTCTCTTCGATGCGATAGGAGAAGGCGGGAGTAAAACCGGTGAAATCGAAGCGGCCGATTTCACCGGAAACCGGGGCCAGGAATTCGGCCAGCGTTTCTTCGGGTTCGGCGGCCATATTGACGAAGATGAAGTTCTCCCACACGTCGCAATGCACAGGTGTGAGGCCGTTCTCTTCGGCTTTGACGCCGGGGAAGTTCGCGGCGTCCGAAATCTGCACCAGCTTGCCGGTCAGGTCATAGACCCAGCCATGAAAACGGCAGGCCAGATATCCCTTGCAACTGCCCTGCTTGTCCCACGCCACCGGGGCGCCGCGATGCGAACACATGTTGTGGAATGCCCGATAGACTCCGTCCTTGCCGTGAATGATCACCAGGGAGGTATCGAGCACTTCGATATCCGCGACGAAATAGTCGCCGGGTTTCGGCGCCTGCAGGATATTGCCCACATTGAGCCATTTGCGGCGAAACACCGCCTCGCGTTCGCGGTCGAAATATTCGGTGGAGGTATAGCGCTCGATATCGACCGGATCGCGCCCCTCATCGGGGTATCGGTCCATGAAACGGCAAGGGGGCGTGGTCATACTGTCTCTCCCATTCCGGCCAGCGGCCAGGCATCGTGTGTTGGAACAAACCGCTGGATCGGGAAGACATATTTGGGTTGCGGGTCTTCATACATTTCGATCGTCGACGACACTTCCGCGAGCGCGAGACACATGTCGAGCAGGCGCTTTTCCGCCGCCCGTTCGGGTGTCTCGAGTTCCGCGAGCGAGAACCGATCGAGATATTCCAGGGCGGCCGGCCCGTGGTTCAGCATGCTGTCGTAGAACGCGCGGCTTTCTTCGAGCGTGACCGACCAGCGCTTTTCGTTTCTGCGCAATTCGGTCGGCTGCGCCCAGTCGATAAACGGGACGAGATCTTCGAACCCCTTTGGCAATTTGGCTGACAAGATACCTCTCCCGCTGGTTTGTCCTTCGAACGAGAATGGGCCGCCCTGCCGATCGCTGGCTATCATTCCTGTGCAGCCCCTGGCCGCTGAGCGCTGAATACGCGTCGGTGCGGGATGCGGGGCGGGCGGGCGCTAGCTGCGCTCGTCCGCTGCCATCATATCGAAAAGGTCTTGTGTGGTGGGGAATCGGTATTTGACTTCGCGAGCCCGGGGCTTCTAACTCTAGGTCCAAAGCGGGCTTGAACCGGATAGACGGGCATGCCGCCTCATGGCGACGATACCTGGGAGATAGTTTTGACACGGCGCATCAAGATGATTGTCCCCGTTCCCGTGCCGGAAGCTGCGCTGCAAGCTTTTGCGAGCCAGATCCCGGCGGACATGATGGCCGAGGATACGGAAATAGTATTTGATTGCGCCGCGCGGGGCGAGGGCGCTCTCGGTTCCCTATACGAAGGGGCGATTGCCGATGCGTTCTGCCTGGAGGCCGGCGCGCGAGCCGAAGAGGAAGGGTTTGCAGCGGTCTGCGTCAACTCGATGAGCGATTCCGGTGTGGCTGCCTTGCGCTCGCGTCTGACCATACCGGTGGTCGGCACCGCCCAAGCGACCTATCACCTGGCCTGCCAATTGGGAAAACGCTTCTCCATTCTGAGTATGTGGGACAGGTTGAACTGGCTATACGACAAGGTCCTTAGCGAACAGGGCCTGGAAAACCGGCTGGCCTCGATCCGGTCGATCGATGTACGCCCGGACACGGCCGAGCTTCTGGCGGGGAAGGAAGATGCGGTGTTTCCTGCCCTGCTCGATGCGGCGCACCTGGCGCTCGAGCGGGATCGCGCCGATGTGCTTGTGCTCGGATCGACCACGATGCACCAGTCGCACCTCTTCCTGGCCGAACGGCTGGACGTGCCCGTGTTGAACCCCGGCCTGGTCGGATTCAAGACGTGCGAGATGATGCTGGAGCTGGGCGCATCCCAGAGCAAGGCATATTATCGCGCACCCGAACGCGTTGCGGACGGCGTTTTTCTTTCCAGTCGGGGGCCCTAACGAGCGAGCGAGAACAGCCATGATGATGCAGGTAGCGACACAGAACCGGTGGGACGGCACGACGATACCCTTGCCGAGTATGGCGCGATTGGTGACCACGGATATAGACGAGGTGCACGATCACATGAGCCGGATGCTGTGCCCCCACGATCTGCAAATCGAAGGCGGCAATCCTCCCATCGATTTCACTCATTGTCAGGCCTCGCTCAAATCGGTCACGTTCAATGCAACCGACTATGGCAATCCCTACGGCCGGGTGATCGTGAAAATTCCGCCCATGGAGGAATTGTATCTCGTTCAGTTCTCCCTGTCGGGTTCGGCGGAAATAACTCAGGGCCAGACCAGTTTCCGGCTTAGTCCCGGCCAGATGTGTGTGCTCGATCCCAACGAGCCGGTTCGCCAGGTCTTCGGCAAGGGCTACAAGCATTTCACAGTCAAGCTGTCCAAGAGCGGGCTCGAATCGGTTCTCACCAGGGAATTGGGTTTCTGCCCGGGAGAGCTGCACTTTGCGCAGGAGCCGGTACGGTTGACGGGGGCTGCGGTCGCTTTCGCGCAACTGGTTCGCACCGTTTGCGACGACCTGAACGAGGGGGCTTCGGGCTTCGGCCATCTTCGCGCGGCAAGGGCCGTGGAGCAGACCCTGCAGCGGCTCCTGCTGGCCGCCGTGCCGCATAACCATGCCGATCTTTTTCATTCTCCGGCCCCGGCCGCAGCACCTTACTATGTTCGGCGCGTGGAAGAATACATAAACGCCCATTTGTGCGAGCCGATCACGCTGGACGAAATGATCGAAGTGTCGGGCGTCTCCGCGAGATCCCTGCATGCCGGTTTCCGCCGCTTCCGTTCGACGACACCGATGAACTATCTCAAGAATCGCCGGCTCGTACTGGCCAATCGCCAGCTGCGCGATGCCGCCGACGATGGGCGGTCGGTCACGGAAGTCGCCCTGGAATGCGGCTTCAACCATCTCTCGAAGTTCGCGCGCGATTATCACGAGAGATTCGGCGAACGGCCCTCCGAAACGCTCAAATGCATGGGGCGGGCCTGACCGCCCGCTTGTCGCCGGCTGGGCTGGCGGCTTCGGATACTCCCACCACTGCCTATGGCGAGTTGCTGTTCGCCCCGCGCCCCGCGCAATCTTCGGGCATGGGTGCGGCGATCGCGGAATGGCCCTACCACTCTACCGCAGTCTGATGTCGCCTACCGCGTTCAAGGGATAGCGCGGCTCCGCGCTTTCGCGAAATGTGCCTTCAACAATCTGTCGGAACCGGCGCCGGGTGCGAAAAGGGACACCCCGATACAGCGTCCGGTTCCGACGCGGCCGAATCCACCAAAAACGATAAATGTGGCGATAGGGGATAGTGATGACAATTCTAAGAAATTCCGTCGAAGACGGCGATCTTTCAGGCGGGCTGCGGGAACGGGGCGAGCTGCGCCGAAGCCTTTTTCTCGGCGCCGGCCTGGCCGCCCTGGCGGTGCCCCTGGCTCCGGCGGAGGCGCAGACTGCGGAAACGGAGCCGGTGCAGGCGCAGGCCTCAGAACCGGAACCCGCCGCGGCAGAGGCTCCGAGCGGTCTCAATGTCATCACGGTTACGGCGCGCCGCCGCGAGGAATCCTTGCAGGACACGCC
>CAMYIQ010000261.1 GCA_947258465.1 uncultured Erythrobacter sp. | reverse complement strand
CCATAAGGCCCGACCGCAAGGCCGATCAGGATGTAACCGATGATCGGCGTGACGCGAAAACGCGTGAAAACCGGAATAACAAGCCCGGCCGCACCGAGAATTACCAGTGCGTCCGATATTGCCGGGCTTGCGAATTCTGCCGATGCCATGGCGTTACCCGTAACCGCGCCGTGCTATGCTGTCACGACGCTTGACCTCTCTAACCCCCGCCCGCGTGGGAGGGACCGAGCGGTTCGCGACGCGGACGCGGCTTACCCGGGTGCTTGCCGTCCTCGTCCCATTCGATGCGGTAGAGGTCGAAGCGCCTATCGGCGAGATTGCGCACCGTGCCTTCCGCACGTGCCCAGCTAAGGTCGGCGAGGTTGATGTCGCTGATGGTCAGCGTTTCGACATTCTCGCTTGCCTCGGCGGCGATACCGTCGCGCGCGAAAGGAAAGTCGCACGGTGTCAGAATGCAGCTCTGCGCATATTGAATATCCATATTTGCGACATTGGGCAGATTGCCGACATTGCCCGAGAGCACCACGAAACACTGGTTCTCGATCGCCCGTGCCTGCCCGCAATAGCGCACGCGCAGATAGCCCTGGCGGCTGTCGGTGCAGAACGGCACGAAGATGATCCGCGCGCCTTCGTCGGCCAGGCGGCGGCTGAGTTCGGGAAATTCGCTGTCGTAACAGATCTGCACGCCGATGGGGCCACAGTCGGTCTGGATCACCTCGACCGAGTCGCCACCCTTGATGTTCCACCAGTACCGTTCGTTCGGGGTGGGGTGGATCTTCTCCTGCGCATGAACCGCACCGTCGCGCAGACAGACATAGGCGACATTGTGAATGTCGCCATCGTCCATGCGCGTCGGATGGCTGCCAGCGATGATGTTGATGTTGGAGCGCATCGCCATCTCGGAGATGTCGGTGCGCAGGCGCGGGGTGTATTCCGACAACCGCTCGATCGCCTCGACCGGCGAGAGTTCCTTTTCCTCGAAGCTCAGCAGCATCAGTGTGAAGAGCTCGGGAAAGACTATGAAATCGGCCTCGTAATCGCTTGCTACATCGACGAAATATTCGATCGCGCGCATGAATTCGGCGTAGTCCGCCACTGCGCGCGCCTGGAGCTGGCAGGTAGCCACGCGTACCGCCTCGACCCCGCGCGGCAGGCGTTTCTTAACCGGCTGGTCGCGTTCGACATAGGGGTTGCGCCAGACCATCATGACGGCGTTTGCCATCGAAGCTTTATCCTCGGGCAGATAGCCTTCCATGATTCGCTCGGGCTCGAAACCATTGGCGAGTTGGAAGCGGAGGACCGGGTCGTGCAGCTTCCCTTCGACGACCTTGTCGAGATAATCTTGCGGACCTTCTACGCGGCGGCGGAAGCGGCGATAATTGGGCATGCGACCGGCGAAGACGATGCCGGTCAAATCCCTTTCCTCGGCCAGCGCTCGCCGCTCTTCGTAGAGACGCCGTCCGATGCGCACACCGCGTACCTTGGGATCGACGCACATCTCGTAGCCATAGAGCCAGTCGCCGGTGGGGTCGTGGCGGCTGCCATAGCCATTGCCGGTGATCTCGTCCCAATCGTGCGGCTGGAACGCAAGGGCCTCGCCCACCTGCATGGTCGCGCAATAGCCGACTATTTCGTCGTCGAGCAGGGCGACGAAGCAGCCTTCCTTGAAATTGTTGATCTGCCCGCGGATTTCCCCGTGGGTATAGGCCGGCATATCCTCGTAAACCCGGCGCACGAGATGTGCGATGCCGGGAATGTCTTTGATCATTGCGTTGCGCACTTCGAGCCGGCGCTGGCCGAACTTCTCCGTGCCCTTGCGTTTCGCTGTGCGCTTCGTCTGTGGCTGTCTGGCCATGCATTCCCCGTTTGTTGTGGACCCCGATACGACGAGACCGGAACCGGCGCTACGCCGATCCCGGTCTCGTGCGTCACTGCCTAGGCAATGGCGTATACGCCTGAAGGTTTCAGGCCCAGTTGGCCATTTCCTTCTCGAGATTGTCGACGATCGCCTCGAAGAACTGCTCGGTGGTCATCCAGCTTTGGTCGGGACCGATAAGCAGCGCCAAGTCCTTGGTCATCTTGCCGCTTTCGACGGTCTTGATGCAGACCCGTTCGAGCGTTTCGCCGAATTTCACGACATCGGGCGTGTTGTCGAAGCGGCCGCGGTAAATGAGGCCGCGCGTCCAGGCGAAGATGCTGGCGATCGGATTGGTCGAAGTCGCCTTGCCTTCCTGATGCTGGCGATAGTGACGGGTAACGGTGCCGTGCGCCGCTTCCGCTTCCACCGTCTTGCCGTCGGGCGTCATCAGGACCGAGGTCATCAGGCCGAGCGAGCCGAACCCTTGCGCCACGACGTCCGACTGCACGTCGCCATCGTAGTTCTTGCAGGCCCAGACGAATTTGCCGCTCCATTTGAGGGCTGCAGCCACCATATCGTCGATCAGGCGATGCTCATAAGTGATGCCCGCTTCCTTGAACTTGTCGGCGAATTCGGCATCGAACACTTCCTGGAACAGATCCTTGAAACGCCCATCATACTTCTTGAGAATCGTGTTCTTGGTCGAAAGATAGACCGGCCAGCCACGGTCGAGACCGTAGTTCATGCAAGCGCGTGCGAAATCGCGGATGCTGTCATCGAGATTGTACATCGCCATGGCGACGCCCGAGCTCTGGAACTCGTACACGTCGAGATCGATGTTTTCGCCATCCTCGCCCTCGAAGACGAGTCGCAGCTTGCCCGCACCGGGAATGAGCGTGTCCTTGGCGCGATACTGGTCGCCGAAGGCGTGACGGCCAACGACGATCGGGTCCGTCCAGCCCGGCACCAGGCGCGGGACGTTATCGATCACGATCGGCTCGCGAAAGACCACACCGCCGAGGATATTGCGGATCGTGCCGTTGGGGCTGACCCACATCTTCTTGAGGTCGAATTCCTCGACACGCGCCTCGTCGGGAGTGATGGTGGCGCACTTAACCCCGACGCCATGTTCCTTGATGGCATTGGCAGCGTCGACCGTAATCTGGTCGTCGGTCTCGTCGCGCTTCTCGATCGAGAGATCGTAATACTTCAGGTCCACATCGAGATAAGGCAGGATCAGCCGCTCGCGAATCCACTGCCAGATGATTTTCGTCATTTCGTCGCCGTCGAGCTCGACGATCGGGTTCGCAACCTTGATCTTCGCCATGGGGTTCCTGTTCGTTCGCATATAGGTTGCGCGCGCCATAGCAGAGCGCGGGCCGAGGGCAAGGTTCGAACCGGGCAGGCGCCGGCACTTAAGAGATCGGCGCGGCGCGACCGCACCCTCGAAGTCGCGTCAAAGGGTGCGGACGGGACCGCGTATGCTGCGGGATGCCGCGCCCCGTCTTCCCATACGCACAAATCCGCTGGTCACTCCAACCGTGCGCACAAAAACGGCCGCGAACCCGAGGTCCGCGGCCGAATTCAGTTAGGCAAGAAAACTTGCTTAGACGCTAACCGGATCGTCGTCGTCGTCGCTGGCAGCAGCGAATCGCT
>CAMYIQ010000260.1 GCA_947258465.1 uncultured Erythrobacter sp. | reverse complement strand
GTGGCAATTTTGCGACGGTTTTCTTGGTTTCCGAAAGTCCGTGGAACGCCTTTGCTTGTCGCGCGTCTCTTGGGCAAACAGGGTCCACGTAAACTAAAGGTATTTCAATGAAAAAATCGACAATTCTGGCCACCGCGGTTCTCGCGGGCACTATCGCTCAGCCGGCATTCGCCCAGGATACCGATCCTGACTTCTTCGACGGCTTCTATATCGGTGGCAGCTTCGGGCTCGATGCGATCGATGACGGGGCGGACGATGGCATCGTCTTCGACACCGATGGAGATGGCGAATATGGCGATGTCGTTCGCACCACCACCGGCGCGAACGCCTTTGGCCCCGGCCTCTGCAACGGGATCGCCAACGGGTCGCGTGCCATCGATGGTTGCGGCGACGACAAGTCGCGCTTCGGCTATGGCGTACGCCTCGGCTTCGACAAGCGTGTGGGTGACGGTCCGCTGGTAGCCGGCCTTCTCGTCGAAGGGGCGATGTCGGATTCGAAGGAATATTCGAGTGGGTTCAGCACCACTCCGGCAAGCTACACCTTCGTTCGCGAGCTCGACAAATCGGTCGCGCTGCGCGGGCGCCTCGGTATTTCGCCGGGCAGCGGACGCGGTCTGCTGTATGTGACGGGCGGTCTCGCCTATGCCGACATCGACCATGATTTCGTCACCACCAATGGCGTCAATTCCTTCACCATGACGGACGATGACGATTGGCAGCTCGGCGGTCAGATCGGTGCTGGCGGCGAACTTTACCTGACCAACAACATCTCGCTGGGGCTCGAATATCTCTATTCGCGCTATGACGATGACGACGCCTATGTGCTGGTCGGTCCCGGTACGGCCCCCGCGACGAACCCGTTCCTGCTCGATTCGGGCCAGACGGGTCTGCGCCCGTCGGATTCCGACTTGGCGATCCACTCGTTCCGCACCACGCTGAACTTCCGCTTCTGAGCGTAAGGAACGGCTGAAAAAGGAAAGGGCCACCCTCGGGGTGGCCCTTTTTCGTTCGGCTTGACGTTGCGCGACTATGCCTGCGCGGCGCGCTTTGCCCGCTTGCGCTCGTGCGGATCGAGAATCGCCTTGCGCAGTCGGATGCTCTCCGGCGTTACCTCGACCATCTCGTCGTCGTCGATATAGGCAATCGCCTGCTCCAGCGTCATCACGCGCGGCGGAGTCAGGCGGATGGCGTCGTCCTTGCCCGTCGAACGGAAGTTCGTCAGCTGCTTCGACTTCATCGGATTGACTTCGAGATCGTCAGGCTTGGCGTTCTCGCCGATAATCATGCCCTCGTAGATCTTCGCCTGTGGGCGGATGAACAACTCGCCGCGGTCTTCGAGCGCGTTGAGTGCATAGCCCACCGCTTCGCCCGGGACCATCGAGATGAGGACGCCGTTCTGGCGGCCTTCGATAGGCCCGCGATAGGTATCGTACTTCTCGAACAGGCGGTTCATGATGCCCGTACCGCGCGTGTCGGACAGGAATTCGCCGTGATAGCCAATCAGGCCGCGGCTCGGGGCAGAGAAGGTGATGCGGGTCTTGCCCTGGCCCGAGGGGCGCATTTCGGTCAGCTCGGCCTTGCGGCGCTGCATCTTCTCGACGACCGTGCCCGAGTGCTCGTCGTCCACATCGATAACGACGGTTTCGAACGGCTCCATGCGCTGGCCGTTTTCTTCGCGGAACAGCACGCGCGGACGGCTGATGCCAAGCTCGAAGCCTTCGCGGCGCATTGTTTCGATGAGCACGCCGAGCTGCAATTCGCCGCGCCCGGCCACTTCGAAACTGTCCTTGTCGGCGCTTTCGGTGATGCGGATGGCGACATTGGTTTCCGCTTCGCGGTACAGGCGGTCGCGGATCATGCGGCTGGTGACCTTGCTGCCCTCGCGCCCGGCGAGCGGGCTGTCATTGACCGAGAACTGCATGGCGAGCGTCGGCGGATCGATCGGCTGCGCGGCGATCGGTTCCTTCACCGTCGGATCGGCGATGGTGTTCGACACGGTCGCCTTTTCGAGGCCTGCGAGCGCAATGATATCGCCGGCTTCCGCATGCTCGACCGGCACGCGATCGAGACCGTCGAAGGACAGCAGCTTCGTCGCGCGGCCGACTTCGATGACATTGCCGTCGGCGTCGAGCGCGTGGATCGGATCG
This sequence comes from uncultured Erythrobacter sp., assembly GCA_947258465.1. Taxonomy (GTDB): domain Bacteria; phylum Pseudomonadota; class Alphaproteobacteria; order Sphingomonadales; family Sphingomonadaceae; genus Qipengyuania. The sequence goes on along the minus strand of CAMYIQ010000260.1, from coordinate 11,947 downwards.
TTGACGTTGAGCTGGCCCGACTGGACGCGGCCGGTGAGCACGCGGCCCATGAAGTTGTCGCGATCGAGCAGCGTGGCGAGGAAGCTGAACGGCGCTTCGGTATCGAGGCCCGGAGCGGGCACGTGGTCGACGATCAGTTTGAACAGCGGCTCGAGATTGCCTTCGCGGGCATGCTCGTCGTCGCTGGCGTAGCCATCGCGGCCCGAAGCCCACAGGCTCGGAAAGTCGAGCTGGTCATCATTCGCATCGAGGCTGGCGAACAGGTCGAACACCTCGTCGAGCACGGCCTGCGGGCGTGCGTCCCCGCGGTCGATCTTGTTGACGACGACGATCGGGCGCAGGCCGAGAGCGAGCGCCTTGCCGGTCACGAACTTGGTTTGCGGCATCGGGCCTTCGGCGCTGTCGACCAGCAGGATGACGCCATCGACCATGGAGAGGATACGCTCCACCTCGGCCCCGAAGTCGGCGTGGCCCGGCGTGTCGACAATATTAATGCGCGTGCCGTTCCATTCGACGCTGGTGCATTTGGCGAGAATGGTGATCCCGCGTTCTTTCTCCAGATCGTTCGAATCCATCGCGCGTTCTTCCACGCGCTGGTTTTCGCGGAATGTGCCCGACTGGCGAAAAAGTTGGTCGACGAGAGTGGTCTTGCCGTGGTCGACGTGGGCGATGATCGCCACGTTGCGCAGATCGCGGGACATGGATGCTTGCTTTCTAATCAGGGTGCCGTAGCGTCAGTGCACAGGGCATGCGACGCGTTCCGGGCGCGCCCCTAGCCGAGTTGCTGCATTGCGGCAAGACGCCGCAGTGTAACGCGAAAGGCACAGTCGTCGGACGAGCTATGACACTCGTCGGCTAAATACTTGAGAGGTCATGATGGTCTGGTAACTCGCCTTCGCTTGCGTATTTTTGGGGACTGCGCAACAGACCAGAATACGTCTTGAGAGAAGAGGACCTTTCATGAAATTTATTACTTTCGGCCGCGCCGCGACCGTTCGTACCGCTTTGCTTGCCAGTGCTGCCGGGCTGGTTGTACCCGCCACCGCACAGGCGCAGGATGCCGGTGCAGACGAGGCAGAAGTCGAGGCACCCGCCAGTAACAATGTCATCGTCGTCACCGCGACCAAGCGCGAACAGACGTTGCAGGAAACCCCGGTCGCCGTAAGCGTGACCAGTTCCGAGACCATCGAGCGCGCGCAGATCCGCGACGTCGCCGATCTCGCCACCGTGGTTCCCTCGCTGCGCGTCAGCCAGAACCAGAGCTCGTTCGCGACCAGCTATTCGGTTCGCGGTTTTGGCACCGACGGCAACAATATCGGGCTCGAACCGTCGGTCGCGATGTTCGTCGATGGCGTCTATCGCAGCCGCGCTGTCTCGCAGATTTCCGACCTTCCCGACATCCAGCGGGTCGAGGTTCTGCGCGGTCCGCAGTCGACCCTGTTCGGCAAGAACGCCAGCGCCGGCGTGATCTCGATCGTGACCAAGGAACCGCAGTTCGATTTCGGCGGCATGGTCGAGGCCAGCTATGGCAATTTCGACGCTATGGTAGCCAAGGGATACGTGACCGGCCCGATCGCCGAGTCTCTCGCCGTCAGCTTCGGCGGCGGTATCAACAAGCGCGATGGCTTCCTCACCAATGGCGTCGACGGTCAGGACATCAACGATCGCGACCGCTGGTTCACTCGCGGTCAGCTATTGTTCGACAATGGCGGCCCGCTGCGTGTTCGCGTTATCGGCGATTACGACAAGATCGAAGAACGGTGCTGCGGCGTGATCAACGTCGCGCCTTCGGCGGAGATCGGTGCGATCCAGTTGCTTGGCGGACAGGTCAACGACTTCCGCAACAATCCGGATGGCGACGTGGTCTTCACCGATGTCGATCCGGTCAACGAGGTCGAGAACTACGGTATCTCGGGCCAGATCGACTACGAGCTCGGCGCATTGACGCTGACTTCGATCACCGCCTATCGCAAGACCGGCCTAATGGCGGATCAGGATGTCGATTTCACCAGCCTCGATGCGGTTAGCGGTGCGAATATCGGCGATGCCGACATCGACACCTTCACGCAGGAACTGCGGATCGCCTCGGACTTCGACGGTCCGCTCAACTTCCTGATCGGCGGCTATTACTTCGACGAGCGTGTCGATACGTCGGACCAGATCGTCTATGGCGACGGCTTCCGCCCCTACGCCAATCTGCTGCTTCAAGGCGCAACCGGCGGTACGCAGACCGTCGACTCGCTCGAAGCCACGCTGTCGGCGCTCAATGGAACCGATTACACCGGCCAGTTCTTCGCCAGTGGCCAGGGCTTCTTCAACAATATCGTGCAGGACAACGAAGCGTTCTCGATCTTCGGTAATGTCGATTTCGAGATCACCGACCGCCTGGTCCTGACCCTTGGTGCGAACTACACCAAGGACAAGAAGCAGATCGTGACCAACTCGACGAGCACCGATGTGTTTTCGAACGTCGATCTGGTGGCGTCGGGCAACCGAGCGATCTTCGCTCAGGGTCTCGCAACCCAGGTTGGTACGCTGCTCGGTCTCGGCCGCCCGGCAACGCAGGCCGAAATCGGTGCCTTTGCAGGTGGTAATCCGGCTGCCTTCGCACAGGTCTCGGCGGGTGTGCAGGCGTTTGCCGATGCAAACGACACCAATCCCGCGGTCAACTCGTTGCTGGCGCTCACCCCGTTCCAGTTCCTGCCGCCGATGCAGAACTGCCCGAACGCAGTGGAAGATTGCTCCACCAATGACGACGACTGGAGCTGGAACGTCCGTCTCGCCTACGAAGTCACCCCGACGCTCAACGTCTATGCCAGCTGGGCGACCGGCTACAAGGCGCCGAGCTTCAACCTGTCGCGCGACAGCCGTCCGCTTCCGGCCGATTTCGCCGCGCTTCGGGCACAGGGCCTTGCGGTCACCAATCTGCGTCCGGGAACCCGCTTTGCCAATGCCGAGAATTCGGAAGTGTACGAAGTCGGCATCAAGGGCAACTGGAGCCGTGCCGCGGCGAACCTGACGTTCTTCCAGCAGTCGATCAAGGACTTCCAGGCGAACACCTTCACCGGAACCTCCTTCATCCTGTCAAATGCGGGCAAGCAGGAAACCTTCGGTGTCGAGTTCGATGGCCAGTTCTACGCCAGCGACGAACTCACGCTGAATGTCGCGCTGACGTATCTCGACGCGCAGTATGACAGCTTCGTCGCTTCGCCGGTCGGCGATCTGTCGGGCGAGCCTGTGGCCGGTGTGCCCGAACTGTCGGCGGTCTTCGGCGCGCAGTACGACAAGGAAGTCAATTCCAACGGCGATCGCATCATCCTACGGGGCGACTTCTCCTATCAGTCGCCGGTGCAGATGGTCGACGGACTGACCAACTTCATCGTGGTCGATCCGGTAACGGGCGCGCGCGACTTTGGTCCCGCACGGGCCGCGGCAGCCGCTTTCAAGCGGGAGGTCAACAGCCTCAACGCCTCGCTCACCTATGCCTTCGACATGGGCCTGGAACTGACCGTTTGGGGTCGCAACCTGCTCGATGATCGCTACATCACGACTGTCTTCCCGGCAGTGGCGCAGGGCCAGGCGATTTCGGGTTATCCGAACCAGCCGCGCACCTACGGCGTGGCGGCGCGCTTCCGCTTCTGATCGAGCGAATAATTCGAAACGGGGAAGGGGGCTTTCGAGCCCCCTTTTCTTTTGCCTAAAGAGGGCGGGCCGGCGAGGATACCGCCATGCCTGCCGCCATTGGACCCTTGATCGAGGAAGAGCTGAACGACGCCAGCGCCCTGTGTCGGCGGTCCAAGGCTTATTGGGGCTACGATGCGGCCTTTATGGAAGCATGCCGGGCACGCTTCTTCGGCATCGATTCCGGGAAGGGAGCCTACCGCTCCTCTGCTACCAAATCGCCGACGGCGGTTAGAGTGCCCGCAGCGCTTGCGCCGGTTTGGCCCGTAGCAGCGGCAGCGAGGCGCCTAGCGCGAAGGCGAGGACGATCGCGACCCCGAGCCCGAGAACGGCGATCACCATGCCCCAGTCGGGTAGCCAGTCGAATTCGAACAGTTGGGTGACTACCAGCCAGCCGGCGAAGCTGCCGATGCCGAGGGCCACCAGCGCCAACGCGCCTGCTAGGGCGACATATTCGATTAGCTGCATGACCAGCACCTGCTTCCGGTCGGCGCCGAGAACGCGCAGAACGACGGTATCGTATGTGCGCGCGGCGCGCGCCGCGGCGATGGCTCCCAGCAGAACGGCCAGGCCCGCCAGCACGGCGACGCCTGCAGCGGCCAGCGTTGCCAGGCCGACCTGTTCGAGGATCGTGCGCGCTTGTTCGAGCACGCCGCCGACTTCGATCACCGAAGTCGAGGGAAGCGCCGCAACCAGCGCTTGGAGCAGCGGCCCCGTGGGCGTGCCCGGGCTGAGCTCAATCGTGGCCGCGAGGTTGTGTGGTGCGTCTTGGATCGCATTGGGGCTCAACACAAAGACATAGTTGAATCCCATGCTTTCCCAGTCGATCCGCCGGGTGTTTGCGATCCGCGCGGTGCGCTCGATACCCAGCACGCCGAAGGTCAGCATGTCGCCGACTTCGAGCCCGGCCGCAGCGGCGAATTCCTCGTCGACCGAGACCAGCGGTTCGCCATCGTAGGCAGGCCCCCACCACTGTCCCTGGGTCAACTCGTTGCCTTCGGGAAGAGTATGGGCATAGGTCAGCCCGCGTTCGCCGCGCAGCGCCCAGGCACCGTCGGGGATTTCCTCGAGGTCGAGCGTGCGGGTCATGGCGCCTTCGGGCCCGAAAGCGAGCACGGAGCCGCGCAGTGCGGGCACGGTCCGCCAGCTGGCATCTGGATCGGCTTCGCGGACCAGCGCCTCGAACGTGGCCACCTGGTCGCGCGGGATGTCGAGCACGAAATAGTCGGGCGCACGGTCGGGCACGCGCTTGGCGATGTTCCCGTCGATCGCGCTCTGGACGGCGGCGAGCAATACGAAAGCGGCAAGGCCGAAGCCGAGCGCGGTGACCAGCGCGCCGGTGGACGAGCCGGGCCGGTGCAGATTGGCGAGCGCGTTGCGGGCAACGGGGCTTTTGGGGCGGGGCAGGGCACCGGCGAGCTTGCGAATGCCCAGGCCGAGCAGCGCCAGGAGGGCAAGCACCGCCGCGGCTCCGGCGAGAAACCCGCCGGACAGCACTGGATTTTCGGCTGTCAGGAGCGCGAGCGCGACGATGGCGGCGAGGCCGCTTCCGACCAGTAGCAAGGCTTGCGGATCGCGTGCCAGCGGGGCGACACGCGCGCGCATCAGAGCCATCGCGGGAAAATGGCGTGCGCGCAGCAAGGGCGGGGCAGCAAATACCAGCGCTACCAGCATCCCATAAGCCAGCGCCAGCAGGATCGCACCCGGATCGAGGATAAGGCCGCTGGAAACCGGTAGCAGTCCGTCGAGCGCGGTTGCCAGAAGCGGCACAAGAGCCACGCCAACGGCGATCCCGGCCATACTGCCGACCAGCGAGGCGGCGACGATCTGCAAGGCGTAGATGCGCGCGATATCGCGGCTGGAAGCGCCGAGGATTTTGAGCGTGGCGATGCCTTGCCGCCGAGCATCGAGATAGGATGTCACGCCGCCGCCAATCCCGATCCCGGCGATTACCAGAGCGGCAAGGCCGACCAGCGTCAGGAATTCGCCCATCCGGTCGACGAAGCGATCCGTTCCCGGTGCGGCGCGGTCGGCCGTGTCGATATCGAAACCCTGCGAGGGAAACCGCTGCTCCAGCGCCTCGCGCACATCGCCAATGTCCTGATTGCCCGAAAAGCGGACCCGGGTCTTGGTCTGGTACATCGAACCCGGCGCGATCAACCCGGCGCGCATGGGCAGACCTTCTGCCACAATGACCGTGGGGCCGAGCTGGAAACCTTCGCTCAACCGATCGGGTTCATTGGCCACGATACCGCCGACGGCGAGTGTTTCGGTGCCGATGTCGATGGTGTCTCCCGGCACCGCGCCGAGGCGGTCTGCGGCACCCTGCGACAACCAGGCTTCGTCCGGGCGGGGTGGGCCGACCGAGCGGCCGTCTTCCAGCGTCAGTTCGCCATAAAGCGGGTAGGCGGCATCGACCGCCTTCAATTCGATCGGAGCGGCCTGCTCGCCATAGCGCGCCATTGCCTGCATGCGGATGCCAGCGGAGACATCGCCAAGGTCCTCGAGTGCAGCGCGCTCTTCCTCATTGAGACCGCGCTGCCAGAGTTCGACCTGCAAGTCGCCGCCGAGATATTCGCGGCCATTGGTTTCGATCTCGCGCTCGATCGCTGCGGTCAGCGATCCGATCGCGGCAAGCGCACCGGTGCCCAAGAACAGGCACACCAGCAGCAGGCGCAGGCCGCGGAAGCGCGCGTTGAGATCGCGCCGCGCGATACGCCAGGCGGTGGCCCAGCTCATGCGGCGTTCTTGGCCGATTGCGTATCACTGACGATCCGCCCATCGGCGAGTTGGAGTACGCGCTCGCAATGTTCGGCCAGTTCGGGATCGTGCGTGATGACCAGCAGCGTCGCGCCGGTCTCCGCGCGGCGGGCGAAGAGCAGTTCGACGATTTCGTGGCCGGTCGTGGCATCGAGATTACCGGTGGGTTCGTCGGCAAAGATGAGGGCGGGGCGGGGCGCGATGGCACGGGCGATGGCGACGCGCTGTTGCTCGCCCCCCGAAAGCTGTTGCGGGTAATGGTCGAGCCGGTGGCCGAGGCCCACCGCTTCGAGTTCCGCCCTCGCGCGGTCCTGAGCATCGTTTTCACCGGCGAGTTCCATCGGTGTGGCGACGTTTTCCAGCGCAGTCATGGTCGGCAGCAGGTGGAAAGCCTGGAGCACGATCCCGATCCGGCCGCGCCGGGCGTGGGCCAGTGCGTCTTCGTCCATCGTGGCGAAGTCCTCGCCCGCGACCGTCAGCGTGCCGCCAGTCGCGCGTTCGAGGCCGGAAAGCACGGCCATGAGCGAGCTCTTGCCCGAACCGGACGGGCCGAGCAGCGCCACGGTCGAGCCGAGCGCGATATCGAGGTCGATCCCGCGCAGGATATCGACCGGCGCTTCGCTGCTGCCGAGCGTGAGGGTGAGGTTGCGGGCGGAAATCGCGGCTTGAGAGTTCGTCACGAGGCTGCGATGGCATGGGGTCCAGGCTTGCACAAGGAAACTCGCCGATGCGGCTAAGGCATTTGTCGATTACAATTATCGCATTCACGCTTGCTGCCTGCGGCAGTACGGAAGATGGTGCGGAAGCGCCCCAGGCCGCAAGGGAGGATGTGGCTGCGACTGCGGACATAGTGGTCGAGGGGCCCGAGCGCCGCATTCTCGCCTTTGGCGACAGCCTGTTTGCCGGGTACGGCCTAGAGGAGCAGCAGGGCTATCCCGAGCAGCTTGAAGACGCGATGCGCGAGCGGGGCCTCAACGCCCGCGTAATCGATGCCGGTGTGTCGGGCGATACAAGCGCAGCCGGTCGCCAGCGGCTCGCCTTCACGCTCGACGCGCAAGAGGTGAAGCCCGACCTCGTGATCCTTGAACTGGGCGGCAACGATATGCTGCGCGGCATCCAGCCGGACCAGACGCGCGCCAATTTCGAAGCCATGCTGGAAGAGCTGCGGAGCCGCGAAATCCCCGTCCTGCTTATGGGCATGCGCTCGCCGCCCAATTATGGCGAGGAGTATCAGCAGCAGTTCGATAGCCTTTATGGAGAACTCGCGCGCGAATACGATGTGGCACTGGTGCCCTTTTGGCTCGAGAGCATTTACGAGGACCAGAGCCTGTTTCTCGACGATCGTATCCATCCCACCGCCGAAGGTATTACCGAGCTGGTCGAGGATACGGTTGACGATGTCGAAGCGGCGCTGCCGCCGGCCGGTTAGACGCGCTCCACGGCTCCGCCGTTCACCCGCCAGATCGCTGCTTCTTCCGCAATCGAGCTGAAAGGTGCCGGTTCGGTGCCCGTCATCCAGACCTGCGCTCCGCTGCTGCGCAATTGCTCGAACAGCGCCGCGCGGCGGAGGGGGTCGAGATGGGCTGCCACTTCGTCGAGCAGCAGCAGGCCCGGGCGTCCTTGCGCTGCGAGCCCTGCATGCGCCAGCGTCATGGCTACCAGCATCGCCTTTTGTTCGCCGGTCGAGCTTTGCGCCGCAGAAACACGCTTGGCCGCGTGGATCACGTCCAGCTCGTCACGATGCGGGCCTTCGAGAGTGCGCTGCGCGGCCCGGTCGCGCCTGCGATTGTCGTAGAGCGTCTGGCTGAGCCCGTCGGCATGGTCGGGCGCGCCGGGATTATAGGTGAGAGCCGGGCGGGCGAAGGGTTCGGCCGGCATTTCCGCCAGGCGCACGGCGAGCTTTTCCACCAGTCGCGCGCGGCCTTGCATCAGCGCGGAACCATGCTGGATCATCTGCGCCTCGATGGCATCGAGCCACGCGCTTTCGGGTTCGCGCAGGTCGGATAGCAAGCGGTTGCGTTCGCGTAGCGCGGCTTCGTAGCGGGCGGCATGGGTCGCATGGGCCGGGTCGAGTGCGAGCGCGAGGCGATCCATATAGCGTCGCCTGTCACTCGCCGGCCCGGTGAACAGACCGTCCATTGCCGGGGTCAGCCAGGTGACGGCGAGCCATTCGCCGAGGCTGGTCGCGGTGGTCTCCGCCCCGTTTATTCGTACGCGGCGTCGCCCCGGATTGGCGCTCTCCGCATAGGTGCCAAGACGGACAGTTTCGTCACCCTGCACGAGACTTGCCCCCACTCCGAAGCCGGTTTCGCTATCGCTGCGCACCATATCTGCCAGCGCGGCGCGGCGCAGCCCGCGCCCCGGTGCGAGTAGCGAAAGTGCCTCGAGAATATTGGTCTTTCCCGCACCGTTCTCGCCCACCAGCAGGTTGAACTGGCCGGTCTCGCCCAGCTCGGTCGCGGCATGGTTGCGGAAGTCGGTAAGGGAGATGCGGTCGAGCGCCATAGAGTGCCACGCGCGATAGCGCGCGCTGCCTCATACCGCCACTCGAAAGGCGCCATTCCAATAATTGGTAAAATTTCCCAACCTTTCGGATTGATGAACGAATGTGCGCGGACGAGTTCAGGTGGGAATGGCTGTTTTCCGCGGTTTCTCCATTTTTGGCACGCCGGTTGCAATGTATTGGGCATCCCGGATGGTCCGGAGAAAACAAGCCAAGGTTCAAGGAGTTACCAATGTCTATCTTCGATTATGCCAGCAACCGCGCCGTCGCCGCCGTCTTCGCTCTCAGCGTTTCCGCAATGTTCATGGCCGCAGCCATCATCCCCGCCAGCCCAGCCGGCCTCGTCGCCTGATCGGTCCGCCGACCGCCCAACCTCGAACCCGAAGGAAAGGAATTATGTTCTCTCACGAAAACAGCAGCAAGCTCTTCGCGGCTGCCTTCTCACTGGCCCTGTCGGCAGCTTTCTTCGCCACGGCCATCATCCCCGCCTCGCCCAATGGACTGATAGCATGAACGACCTGAAATTCCGCGAAGACGACCACGCCGTTCGTCCCGCCAAGAGCTTCGCGCTCGATCGCACCGGCGGCAAACTGATGGGGGTCTGCTCCGGCATCGCCCGCTATTTCGGCATCGATGCCACCTGGGTCCGCCTGGGCTTCGTTGCAGGAACGCTGCTCGGCTTCGGCAGCTTCATCCTGATCTACCTGGCAATCGCCCTGATTGCCGACTGAGCACGGCCACCCGCCAGACCGACCCGGTTTTCACACGGGCGGCCGTGCCCACCAGAACTGAAAGAGAACCGGGAGGGGCCATCTGGCCCCTCTTGTGATTCCGGCCCCCTGACAATCACATCGCCGAAATCCCACCATCGAGCTTCAGCTCGGCGCCGGTCATGAACCGGCTTTCGTCACTCGCCAGATAGACCACCGCATTGGCGATATCATTGGGTTCGCCGACGAATTTGAGCGGGATTTGCCGCGCCAGCTTGTCGAGCAGCACGCCTTTGTCGATGTTGTGATGCTTGGCCGTCCCGTCGAGGATCGGGGTGTCGACGAAGGTGGGGTGTACCGAATTGCAGCGGATCTGCATGTTGTTCTTGGCGCAGTGCAGCGCGATCGATTTGGACAGCATCCATACCGAAGCCTTGCTGGCATTGTAGGCGGGCATGGTGTCGCTGGCGATCAGTCCGGCGATGCTCGAAATGTTCACGATCGACCCGGGCGCATGTTCGCGCATGAGGGGCAACGCCTTCTGGCAGCCGTGAAAGATCGAATCGACATTGATCGCGAAACAGCGCTTCCAGTCGTCGAAATCGCAAGTCTCGATATTGCCCGCGACACCGATCCCGGCATTGTTGACCAGCACGTTGAGCCCGCCCAGGTTTTCGCGAGCTGCATAGACAGCCGCTTCCCATGCCGCTGGGTCGGTGACGTCATGCGCGATCGAAAAGGCCGTGCCATCGCCCAGAGCATCGTTGATCAGCGCTGCACTCTCCGCTGCGCCCTCGCCGTTGATGTCGGTGCACAGCACCCGCGCGCCTTCTTCGGCAAGCCGCGTCGCATGCGCGCGCCCGAGGCCTTGGGCCGCCCCCGTCACCAGGGCGAGTTTGCCCGCACACCGTCCAGTCATTGTCACTCTCCTGCCAGAATCCCTTGTCCGAGCAACAGGAGCATGCGTACGTCGATCCCGCAACCTTGGTTTCGTTTGGCAACGATAAAACTGGGCAGATCGGCCAGCGCTACGCGATGGACGGTGATGTTCTCGCCTTCGGTCCCGCCGCCTTCGGAGATCTTGGTCAGATCGTGCGCGCGCACCATGGTAAAACTCTCTCCGAGCAGGCCGGGCGAGGAGTAGAACTCGCCGCAATCCTCCAGCCGCTCCGCGCGATAGCCGGTCTCCTCCTCCAGCTCGCGGGCCGCGGCGGCGAGCGGGGCTTCGCCTTCGGTCTCGTCGCCGATCAGGCCGGCGGGCAGTTCGAGGCAGCTTCTGCCCATCGGCACGCGGTACTGTTCGACCAGCAGGACATGGCCGTTCTCGACCGCGAGGATGACAGCAGCGCGTACGCCACGCGGACGGGTCACATATTCCCAGCGACCGCGCTTGCAAGTAGTCAGGAATTTGCCCTGCCAGACGATCTCCTCGTCCGCGTCATGATCGGGCACCGTCAGACTGGGTGACAAAGGCGACACCGTGTCACCCATGGTATTCTCCTCTCAACATTCTGAAATTGAACATTTTTCATGCCGTATCGCCCGGGTGACACTTCGACCGAGGCGCCCCCCCCCGGAGACGCGTCAGGGGCCTCGCCATCCTCGTGGCAAATCGCAGCGCAGTAGGAAAGGCAAATGGTCCCTCGCCCGGGCTGGGCGATCAGACTTCGATCAGCCGGTCGGGCAATTCGTTCTGGTCGTCCTCGGCGCGCGGGAAATGTTCGGACAGGACCTTGCCCACATCGCGCACACCGGCTGCGAGACCTTCCGCAATGCGGCCCTCTTTGATTTCCGCCAGCATGTCCGCCATCGCTTCGCCCCAGACCTCTGCCGGGACCTTTTCGGCGATCGGCTGGTCGGCGACAATCTCGGCGCGGTGCTCGCGCATCGAGAGATAGAGGAGCACGCCGGTGCGGCCATGCGTGCGCCGTTCTGCGCCGACCTTGAAATGTTTGATTGCCCGCGCATGCACGCGCGCGGATTTCACCGGACTGGGGGTAAGGGCGAAACGCAACGGGTCCCAGCTCAGCAGCAGCCAGCCAAGTGCGAAGGCCAGCAGCCCTAGCGAAATGGTCATCGTAGCCAGCTCGCCCGTGGTCCACACATGCGTCCATCCGCCGACCAGTGCGTCCCATAAATCCATGAAGGGTTGCGGGACCATCGCAAACAGGCTCATCGCCGAAAAGGATAGGGCGACTGCCCAGACCAGCACCACGTCGCTATAGCCGTCGCTGCGGTCGGCCAGCACGGTGACGATCTCGCCGCTCGTGGTCAGTTCGGCCTCGGCCACGGC
>CAMYIQ010000259.1 GCA_947258465.1 uncultured Erythrobacter sp. | reverse complement strand
TGTGAATGCGGGCAGCCTGGAGAAGGACCTGCTCGAAAAATACGGTGAGCCCTGCCCCGAAGCGTTGATCGAAAGCGCGCTCGACCATATCAAACTGCTGCAGGACCACGATTTTCACGACTACAAGGTAGCGGTGAAGGCCAGCGACGTGTTTCTCGCGGTCGCCGCCTATCATGGGCTGGCCGACGCGGTCGATTGCCCGCTCCATCTCGGCATCACCGAAGCTGGCGGTCTGGTCGGCGGCACGGTCAAGAGCTCGATCGGCATCGGCAGCCTGCTATGGGCGGGCATCGGCGACACGATCCGCGTCTCGCTCAGCGCCGAGCCCGAGCAGGAAGTGAAAGTCGGCTACGAAATTCTGAAAGCGCTCGGCCTGCGCACCCGCGGCGTCCGCGTCGTCTCCTGCCCAAGCTGTTCGCGCCAGGGTTTCGACGTGATCCGCACGGTCGAAACGCTCGAGAAGCGGCTCGAACACATCAAGACGCCGATGAGCCTTTCGGTGCTCGGCTGCGTGGTCAACGGCCCCGGCGAGGCGCGCGAAACCGATATCGGCATTACCGGCGGCGGCAATGGCAAACATATGGTCTACCTCTCGGGCGTGACCGATCACCATGTCCAGTCGGGCGACATGCTCGATCACATCGTCAAACTGGTCGAGGAAAAGGCCGCATTGATCGAGGCTGGTGAGGCTGTCGCGTTCGATCCGCATTCCGCCACAACCACGGAAGCGGCCGAGTAACGATGCGGACGTTGATTGCTGCCGCCGCGCTGCTGCTCTCAGCTTGCGCGCATACCGCCCCCTCTCAGACCGCACACCACCCTGAAGCGCGCTCCTACGATGCCACGCTGGACGCCTCGGCGGCCGTCGATGCGGCGCTGGAACGCGCCGGTGAGCGCAACAACAAGGTGCTGCTGGTGATGGGAGCGAACTGGTGCCACGACAGCCGCGCGCTCGCGGGCCTTCTGGAGACGCCGCAGTTCGTTGACCTGATCGATGAGCACTTCGAACTGGTCTTCGTCAATGTCGGTATGCCGCAGACCGATGACGGGCACAATCTGCACATCGCGCACCGCTTCGGTCTCGAAAACCTTCCCGGCACGCCCAACGTCCTGGTGATCGACGCCGACGGCACCCTGCTCAATGCAGAAACCGCGACCACTTGGCGCAATGCCGCCAGCCGCGAGGCCGACGCGATCTACGCCGACCTGCTTGGCTTTACCTCGATTTAACCGCAATTCACGCAAGGTTGCGCCCATGCGCGAGCTCGCTCTTCTGGTGGTCGCCATCATGGCCTTGGTCGGGGCCGCCTTCATGCCCGGCGGAGCGATCGATTCAGCGACCGACGGGGCGGAGACGCTGGCAGCAGGCACAACGGCTATGCGGCCGACGCCGCCCGATATGCGGGCCGGGAGAGACGACCGCTATTCCGCTTGGGTCGCAGGCGCGACCGAGTTGGTGCGCGCTCCCAATGGGCATTTCTATGCCGATGCTGCCGTCGATGGCGCGAGTTTGGAGTTCCTCGTCGATACGGGCGCAAGCGTCGTTGCGCTGACCGGCACCGATGCACGCACAGCGGGCCTGGTCTGGTCAGCCGCAGACGTGCGCCCCGTCGCCCGTGGCGCCTCGGGTCCGGTGCACGGGGTCGAAGTCTCGCTCGACAGGGTTACGCTGGGCGGCCACGAAGCGCGCAACGTCCGCGCGGTCATCGTGCCCGAAGGTCTTCCCGTCTCGCTACTCGGCCAAAGCTTTCTGACCACCATCCAGCCGGTGCGGATCGCGGGCGACCGCATGGTGCTGGGCGAATAGCCAGACCGGCCGGGCGCAATGTTCATGGCGTCGTCAGTCGCTCCCTGCTAAGGAAATTGTCGATGAAACGCCGCGACCTTATCAAGAGCACTCTTGCTGCCGGAGCAGTGGCAGCCCTTCCCACGCGCCTGTTTGCGCAGGCCAATCCCACTTCTGCGCGCGACGCGAAGCTGATGGCGATTGCTCGCGCTGAACTGGAACGGGTCGGATCAAAAATCTGGCGCAAGGATATCGTCGGGATCGCCGATTTCGGGCTGCATTCGGCAAGCAAGCGCTTCCATTTCGTCGATCTCGAGAACGAACGCGTGGCGAGCTATCACGTCAGCCATGGCACCGGCTCTGATGGCGAACACGATGGCTGGCTCAAACGCTATTCGAATATCGAGGGCAGCGAGGCCTCCAGCCGCGGGGCCTTCATGACGCGTAGCTGGTATGTCGGACGCTATGGCACGTCGATCCGCCTGGACGGGCTCGATCCGACCAATTCCAACGCGCTGCCGCGTGCGATTGTGATGCACCAGGCGAATTACGCCACACCTGCGCATGTCGACCGCTGGGGCCGCCTCGGCCGATCGAACGGCTGTTTCGCCATGGGGCCGGAACAGTTCGATCGCGCGCTGATCGACCTGTCGGGCGGACGCCTGCTGGTGGCGGGGAGCTATGGCCTTGCGGAAGACGGCAGCACCGCCGCACCCCCGGTCGCACAATATGATTTGCTGCGCCGCGAGGATGGCACGACCTTCAGCCGCACCAATCCCGGCGTTTTCTAACGGCCCTTAGCTAGTCTGCAGGTCGTCGACGATCTCGATGACCTCTTCGCTCGTCTCCCGCGCCCGCTCGCGCTGGCGCGGCGCATCGAGCGCGGCCAGAACCGGCGCATCGCGGCCGTATATATCGTCGAACTGACGCAGCTCTCCGTTCACATCCACGCCATAGGTGAAATAGGTGATGTAGGCGGGCCACTGTTTTTCCATCGGATAGCGCGTGTATTTGCGCGACGCAGTGATTTCGGAGACTTCCTGCTGAATAACGGGCAGGTCTTCGCGGCTATCGGCATTGCCCAGCATGGCCATCGTCATCGCCAGCTCGCGCGCGCCCTGAACGCGGATGCACCCATGACTCAGGGCGCGACTGTCACGCGCGAACAACGCCTTTGCCGGCGTATCGTGGAAAAAAATCGCATGCGGATTGGGCATGTCGAGCTTCATCAGCCCCAGTGAATTGCCCGGCCCGGGTTGCTGAACCACGCTGATCCAGCCATTGGCACCCTTGGTCGCCTTGTAGCCGTTGGCGCGTGCCCAGCCGGGGTTGTTCAGCACTTTCGCGCCCAGCCCTTCGCCTTTCACGATCGATTGCGGCACCGTCCAGGTCGGGTTGAAGATCACCGCCTCGACCATTTCGGAAAGCTGCGGTGTCGCCGTGCGACCGGGCTTGCCGACCACCACGCGGTAATGCTTGATGATCTTGTCGTTCACCGTCAGGCGCAATTGGTATTCGGGAACATTCGCCAGAAGATACTGCTTGCCCAGATCGCGCGCGAGCCAGCGCCAGCGATCCATATTGGCACGGATCAGCTTCCGCTTGGCCGGATCGGTCGTGACCGCGAGCTCTTCCCTCAGGCGCGCATAGTCGGGTGAAACCGGATTGAGCTCGGTTAGTGTGCCCGCGATATCGCCACTCTCGACCGCAGCTTCGAGCAAGCGGTGCGATGGCAGGACATCGGGATCGGGATCGACGACGAACCATTGGCGGCGCGCGTCCATGGGCGTGCGGCCATCGCGCAGATCCTCCACCAGCCAAATGAAGACTTCGCTGGCGATTGCGTCGAGCGCTGCGCCTTCACCATTGTCGATCGCCGCGCGCAATTCGTCGGCACGGTAGTCGGAGGGCACGAGTCCCTCGGCCTCGACCGTCGGAATGAAAGCGAGCAGATCCCGGGCCTGGGCAGTGCTCCATTCGCGGACCAGAACCGGCAATTGCTGAACGATCTCGCCCCGCTCCATGCGGATATCGTCGAAACTTTCATCGACACTTGGCTGCGCCGCCGGCCGGGGTGCGTCGGCAGTATAGTCGGGAAGCTCTTCGGTGACTTTCTCCGGTTCAGGCGGAAGAAGGTTTTCCGGCGCGCTATCCTGCGCCCAAACCGAGGTCGCGCAGAGCGCGGCACCCATTGCGGTGCCGATAATCAGACGAAAGCGTGTCATAAATCCTACCAGGTTCGGCCCAAGCCCCCATGCGGCGCGTGCGGCCTGACATTACAGTAATCGGTTGCGTAGCGCCAATCCAGTACGATGGCTTTCACAAGGCTGAATTGGCAGTGACGTAGTTCGTATGGCCAGATAGGGCGGCCCGGTGAACCGCAACCATGTCCTGCTCCCCATCGCGATGGCCACGCTGGCAGTTGCCAGCCTTTCGCTGATGGACGCCTATATGAAGAGTGCCGCCCTGGCGGTGGGTGCGCTTACGGCTGCATGGCTTCGCTCGGCCATCGCGACCGGTATAGCTTTGCCCCTTTGGCTGGCACGTGGCGGGCGGTGGCCCGACAGACAGGTGTTGAAGCTGCATTTGCAGCGCTCGGTTGTTGCGACCTTCATGGCGCTGACCTTTTTCTACGCGATCACCAAACTGCCTCTCGCCGAAGCTATCGCAATCAGCTTCGTCGCGCCGCTGATCGCGCTCTACCTGGCACGCGTTCTGCTGGGCGAGACGATCAGCCGACAGGCCATGATTGCATCCGTTCTCGGCTTTGCGGGAACGCTCGTAATCATCGGCGGAAAGATCGGTCAGGCCGGTTTCGACTACGATACGGCACTCGGCCTCGCGGCCATCCTCGTTTCCGCGTTGCTGTACGCCTACAGCTTCATCCTGATCCGAAGGCAGTCTCAAGTCGCCGGGCCTGCCGAAATCGCCACCTTCCATTCAGGCGTGTCGGTCGTCCTGCTCGGCCTTGCGGTCCCGTTCCTGTTCGAGATGCCCGATCGCAGCACACTGGTCGACCTCACTGCGGCTGCGGTTCTGACAGTCGTGGGCGCGATGGCCTTCGCCTGGGCTTATGCCCGCGCCGAGGCGCAAGTGCTCGTCCCGCTGGAATATTCGGGGTTCTTATGGGCTTCGCTGTTTGGTTGGATATTCTTTGCCGAAAAGCTCACTACACCAACGATCATCGGCACGGCGATCATTGTCGCGTCATGCTGGGTAGCGGCGCGCAAGCCGCGCGCCCTGACCAGAGACCGCGAGATTTAGCGGGTCTGCTCGACCTCGGCCGCCTGGGCCGGCTGATCGGCGAACGTGAAGGCAGCGGTGAAACAGCCTGCAACGCCAAGCACGGCTGCAAGAACAGCGACACGAAGCGAACGATGCGGACCGTCACCCAATTCCAGAAGCGAAGACATGGTAAACTCCCTCTTTCGGGCCGCGCTGCCCGATGCGGCACACCTGCCCTGATTTTGCCTTAATAAGCGCTGAAGCGGCACCTAGGTTCCCCAATTGGTCTATGTTGCAGTGCCACACTCTTGATTTTTTCGGCGTTCCGTCGCAGGTGCGCGGCACATTCTACCGCCCCGCCCATTGGTCGGGTGACGGCTCTCAACTGAAAGGACAGATGCGCGCATGACCCAGGTCGGCAAGGACACGCTCGGAACCCGCTCCACCCTCACCGTGAACGGGAAGGACTACGCTTACTATTCCTTCGCCAAGGCGGAGAAGACGATCGGCGACGTGTCGAAGCTGCCCTTCAGCCTCAAGGTCCTGCTCGAAAACATGCTCCGCTTCGAGGATGGCGGCTTCACCGTGTCGACCGACGATGCGCAGGCCATTGCCGACTGGCAGAAAAACCCCGCGACCGGCAAGGAAATCCAGTACCGCCCGGCGCGCGTGTTGCTGCAGGATTTCACCGGCGTACCCTGTGTGGTCGATCTGGCTGCGATGCGCGACGCGATTTCGAAGCTCGGCGGCGATACTGCCAAGATCAACCCGCAGGTTCCGGTTAACCTGGTGATCGACCACTCGGTCATGGTCGACGAATTCGGCCACCCCAAGGCCTTCGAGAAGAACGTGGAGCTGGAATATGCCCGCAATGCGGAGCGTTACGACTTCCTCAAATGGGGCTCGAAGAGCTTCGAGAACTTCTCCGCCGTGCCTCCGGGCACCGGTATCTGCCACCAGGTGAACCTCGAATATATCGGCAAGGGCGTGTGGTCGACCGACGACCCCGAAGGCAATCCAGTCGCCTATCCCGACACTTGCGTCGGCACCGATAGCCACACCACCATGATCAACGGCCTCGGCGTGCTGGGCTGGGGCGTCGGCGGGATCGAAGCCGAAGCCGCCATGCTCGGCCAGCCGATCTCGATGCTGATCCCCGAAGTGGTCGGCTTCAAGCTGACCGGCGCAATGGCCGAAGGCGTGACCGCCACCGATCTCGTGCTGACCTGCGTGCAGATGCTGCGCGAAGTCGGCGTGGTCGGCCGCTTCGTCGAATTCTACGGCGAAGGCGTCGCCAAGCTCAGCCTTGCCGACCGTGCGACCATTGCCAACATGGCGCCCGAATACGGCGCGACCTGCGGCTTCTTCGGCATCGACGACAAGACGCTCGAATACATGCGTTTGACGGGCCGCGACGAAGAGACCATCGCGCTGGTCGAAGCCTATTCGAAGGAACAGGGCATGTGGTTCACGCCCGAGAACGAGCCGGTCTTCACCAAGACACTCGAACTCGACGTGTCCAAGGTCGTGCCCAGCCTTGCCGGGCCCAAGCGTCCGCAGGACCGCGTGGCGCTTCCGCAGGTCGACGAGCTGTTCAACACCGATCTGGAAAAGATCTACAAGAAGGCCGCGCCGGCCCGCGTCGGTGTCGATGGCAAGGACCACGATATCGGTGATGGCGACGTGGTGATCGCGGCCATTACCAGCTGCACCAACACGTCGAACCCCGACGTGCTGATCGCGGCCGGCCTTGTTGCCAAGAAGGCGAATGAAAAGGGCCTCAAGCCCAAGCCCTGGGTCAAGACCAGCCTCGCACCGGGATCGCAGGTCGTGACCGACTATCTCGAAAAGTCGGGCCTGCAGGACGATCTCGACGATCTCGGCTTCGACCTCGTCGGCTATGGCTGCACCACCTGCATCGGCAATTCCGGCCCGCTCGCCCCGCCGATTTCGAAGGCGATCAACGGCAACGACATCGTCGCCGCCAGCGTTCTTTCCGGCAACCGCAACTTCGAAGGCCGTGTGTCGCCCGATGTGCGCGCCAATTTCCTCGCCAGCCCGCCGCTGGTGGTCGCTTATGCGCTCAAAGGCACCGTGACCGAAGACATCACCGAAACCCCGATCGGTCAGGACCAAGACGGCAACGACGTGATGCTTGCCGACATCTGGCCGACCAATGACGAAGTGCGCGAACACCGCGCCGCCAATATCGACCGCGAGATGTTCGTCACCCGCTACGCCGATGTCTATAAGGGCGACGAGCACTGGCAGGCGATCAATGTCGAGGCTTCGGACACATATCGCTGGAACCCGACCAGCACCTATGTCGCGAGCCCGCCCTTCTTCGAAGACATGGAAATGACCCCCGCCCCGGTAACGGACATCACCGATGCCAAGCCGCTGGCGATCCTCGGCGATTCGGTCACCACCGATCACATCTCGCCGGCCGGTTCGATCAAGGAAGACAGCCCGGCGGGCTCCTATCTGCAGAGCCACCAGGTCGCGAAGCAGGATTTCAACTCCTACGGCTCGCGCCGCGGCAACCACGACGTGATGATGCGCGGCACCTTCGCCAATATCCGCATCAAGAACGAAATGGTCCCGGGCGTCGAAGGCGGTGTCACCACCTACAATGGCGAACAGATGCCGATCTACGACGCTGCGATGAAGCACAAGGAAGACGGCACGCCGCTGGTGGTCGTTGGCGGCAAGGAATACGGGACCGGCTCGAGCCGTGACTGGGCAGCCAAGGGCACGATCCTGTTGGGCGTGAAGGCGGTCATGGTCGAAAGCTTCGAGCGGATCCACCGTTCGAACCTGATCGGCATGGGCGTGCTGCCATTGCAGTTCAAGGATGGCGACACGCGCAATACGCTGGGTCTCAAGGCGACCGACAG
>CAMYIQ010000258.1 GCA_947258465.1 uncultured Erythrobacter sp. | reverse complement strand
GCATAATTGAAAACAGGAAAGCGTGCAGGCATGCTGGCGCGCACCGGAGAGATCGATGCCCAACCGCCTTTTTTCCGTGACCGCCCCCGCGGGCTACCAGGATACGATCCGCGCCACGGCGGAAGAATGTGACGTTCTCGACATACGCGAGCGCGCGCCCCTCAGCGACGGCCGCATCTCGATCGAGCTGGCGGTCGGCCCCGACAACCGCCAGGACGTGCTGGACCGGCTGCAGGCGGCGCTCGGCGGGAGCGAAGACTGGCGCATCGACATATTCTCCCTCGAGGCCACGCTGCCCGCGCCCGGTGGCAACGGGACCGGCGAATCCCGTCGGGCGACAGGCGCCTCGACCCGGGAGGAGCTCTATAACGAGGTTGCGGCAGGCGCCTCGCTGAGCTGGACCTATCTCTATCTCGTCGGCCTTTCCACCGTGGTCGCGGCGATCGGCCTCCTCGCGGATTACACGGCCGTCGTGATCGGCGCCATGGTCATCGCCCCCCTGTTGGGTCCCAATCTGGCGCTTTCTCTGGGCGCGGCTTTGGGTGACCGGATGCTGATCGTCCATGCAATCCGGACCTTGATTGCGGGGCTGGTCCTCGTGCTGGTGATCAGCGCGGCCCTGGGTGCCGTCTATCCGCCTGAGACGGCCAGCGTCGAACTCATGAGCCGGGTGGACGTCAACATGGCCAGCGTCGTGCTCGCCCTGGCGTCGGGCGCCGCCGCCGTCCTTTCGCTGACCACCGGCCTGTCCGCCGGGCTGGTGGGGGTCATGGTCGCCGTCGCCCTTTTGCCACCGGCGGCGGCGACGGGTCTGTTCCTCGGCGCCGGCGTTTTCCATCTGGCAATCAGCGCGGCCCTTCTCCTGGCGGTGAACATTGTCTCGGTCAACCTGGCCGCCCAGCTCGTCTTTATGGCGAGGGGAATAAAGCCCCGCACATGGCTGGAAAAACAGGCCGCCCGCCAGTCGAGCCTGTCCAACCTTCTCGCTCTCGCCATTCTGCTCGCGCTCATGCTGGGGGCGATCTATTTCTATGTGCCTCGACTGCTGGTGACCGCCGGGCCGTAGGGTGCCCGACCGGCCGTGGCCGTCAGGGCAGAGAGGTCCCATTGAGCGACCAGTCGTAGCGATAGTCGGAAATCTCGTCGTTTAGGGCGAGGGATTCGGCCAACGCCAAATCCGCGAAACGGCGAATATGGGCGATGACATCCTCCTCGTCCCGGCCGAAATCCTCCTCAAACCAGCTATAGATCTTGGAAAGGACCAGCCCGTCCGGGCCGGCCGAAACGCCGCGCGGATGATTGATGTAACTCCGCGCGCCTTCATCCAGCAGGGCCGGCGCTCCGCTGCCTGTAAAGGGGTGAGCGATCAGGTTGGGGCAGCCGATCGACGCGCAGTTGACCGCGTAATGGATGCGCGGATCGCGCCAGATCGGACGCAGGATCCGATGCTCGATATCATTGAGAGAAACTTCGTGCCCCTCCACGGTAACGAGCGTCTTGCCCCAGGGACCATCGGCGAAAAATCCCGGCGAGATGTCAATGTCGAGGATTGTGTCCACCGGAAAATGATCGAGCACGACCTGGACGGTCAGCGCGTTATAGAGGTTGACCCAGAACGCCAGTTGCTCGTCGCGGTTCAGGGTGCTGACCGGCAGCGCCGCCAGACGGTCGATATACGTGCCGAGTGCCGCCCTGTCCCCGGCCGTGACATCGCCATAGGCGACGCGATTGATCCCGTCATCGCCCACCACGACATAGCGCGTCAAAAATTCGCCCCAGTCGCGGTGATCAACGATTTGCGCGGATTGGGGGTCGTGGCGTGTCCACCTTTCCCAGAGATCGGCCTTCGGCGCGAACAGCGCATCGAGGCTCACCGCCCCCGCGCCCGGCGCGATGAAGGGCGCAAGCGACAGGGCCAGGGCCGCGATCAGGAGCTTCAGGGTCAAGCCGGGTCCGTGGGGGTGCGGGCGCATAAGGCCTCCTGACGGGAAAAAATTGGGAGCAGCCGCCAATTTCGCTGCCCCGTGAGAACCGGGCAAGTCACCATTTCGGGAGGCCAAAGAACCGGCCGACCGTCCCTCTGTCTCACGCGGCCTCGGGACGCGGTCTGATGAAGGCGCCCAGAAGAAAGGTCAGCGCGGCAGCGCCGATCGCGGTCATGAACGGGGCTTCGAGCGCAAACAGCGCCTCGCCCCAGAGCGTGACCGCAAAGCCCACGATGAGCGCGGCCAGTGCGGTCATCGGCCCGCCCCGGCGCGTCCAGAGTCCAAACAGGACAGTGACCAGAAGGCCGGCGGTACCGAAGGACGAGGCCAGTACGACGAGATCGAGTATAGTCTCGTCGCCGCGTGCGATGGCATAGGCCGCGAGCCCGGCCAGCACGACGATGATCCGGGCGGAGCGCACCCTGCCTTTTTCGGACAGGCGGGGGAGCGCGCGCACGACGAGATTGTGGGAGACGAGTGCCGAGGCGGTCAGAAGCGTGCTGTCCACGGTCGACAAGATGGCCGAGAGCAAGGCGCCGATCAGGATCGCGAACAGGACGGGCGGCAGAAGGTTCGCCGCAAGGACAGGCAAAAACTGATCCCGATGGGCGAGATCGGGTGCCAGATGCGCGCCCACAAGGGCGATCGTTACGGGAATGAGGCCAAGGGCGAGATACACGCCCGCAGCCGCGAAGCACGCCCGGCGTGCGATGGCGGGCGAGCGTGCCGCCAGCAGGCGCGACAGCGCTTCCTGGGAAACGAGGGATCCCAGAATGGGGATCATCCATAATTCCAGCCGCGCCCAGCCGGTTTCATCCGGTGCCACAAGGCGCAACTGCCCCGGCTCGATCGCGGCGATCCCGGCCCCGATCCCGCCGGCCGCCGCCAGGACGAATCCGAGAAGAATGACGAGACCGATGACGAGCACAGCACCCTGCACCGCATCGGTCACCACATCGCCCCAG
>CAMYIQ010000257.1 GCA_947258465.1 uncultured Erythrobacter sp. | reverse complement strand
CCATGGCCATTTCAACTCGCCTTGCCGCATCCTTAGCGAAGGAGGTAGCGGGTAGGAAAGATGTTCGATCCCAGGTTCGTCCACCCATGCCCATTTCGTCATCCCGGGCTCGACCCGGGATCAGGCTTCTTGCTGCGATCGGGACTTGGAAAAGAAAGCACCACCCCGGATCAAGTCCGGGGTGACGGATGGAACCGGCGCATCTCCCCATCCCCGCCATGCTGAACTTGTTTCAGCATCCATCCCGCCCCCTCACCGACGGCGCTATCGGCGAGATGGGCCCTGGAACAAGTTCAGGGTGATACAGAGTGCCGGTTGATGGCAGCCACGATCCTGCTGGTATCCCCTTCGCCCGAGATTCCATGATAGCCGCGTTCATCGACCCTGAGAATATGCTGTGGCTTTTGTTTGACCGCCTTGTCGTAGCGTTTCTTCGGCGAGCCCGAAGCCATGATGTCGGCGGTGACGCCGCCGGCTCGCAGATCGGATAGCAACTCGATTGCCGCAGCCATTCCGGCATCATTTTCCACGAGCACCATTGCTTCGAGGCGCTCTTCTTCCAACTCCCCCACCAGCATCGCCAGCCGCTCGATCCCGGCGGCCCAGCCGACTGCGGGCGTCGGCGCGCCGCCGAGGCTTTCCATCAGGCCATCATAGCGACCGCCGCCGAGGATGGTGCTCTGGCTGCCGAGCTTGCCCGCCGCATCGCTGCCCTCGTCGGGGATGAATTCGAAGGCGGTGTGGCGGTAATAGTCGAGCCCACGCACGAGGCTTTCCGCGCGCGTCCATTTCACGCCCGCCGCATCGAGGCCGCTGGTGACGGCATCGAAGAAGGCGCGCGCGTCGTCCGAGAGGAACTGGTCGATTTTCGGCGCGTCGGCGACGAAGCGCTTATCGCGGCGGTCCTTGCTGTCGAGGATGCGCAGCGGGTTCTTTTCGAGTCGCTCTTGCGAATCTTCCGAAAGCTCGTCCTTCACGCTGCGGAAATGCTCGACCAGCGCGGCGCGCCAGGCTTCGCGGCTATCGCCATCGCCGAGCGTGTTGAGGTGCAGCGTGACGCCTTCGATCCCCAGTTCCGTCAGAAGCTGGTCGGCCATCGCCAGGAGTTCGACATCGGCCTGCGGTTCGGCCGCGCCGATGATCTCGGCGTCGATCTGGTGGAACTGGCGATAGCGCCCTTTTTGCGGGCGTTCGTAACGGAACAGCGGCCCATGCGTCGCAACCTTGAGCGGCGCATGCTGCTGCCAGCCGTTCGACAGAAAAGCGCGCGCGATCCCGGCAGTGAATTCGGGCCGCAGCGTCAGGCTTTCCCCGCCGCGATCGTCGAAGGAGTACATTTCCTTGCTGACGACATCGGTCGTCTCGCCGATCGCACGGCTGAACACTTCGGTTTTCTCGAACACGGGCATTTCGACGCGGCGAAAGCGATAGAGCTTGCGCACGCGTTCGAAGGTTTCGACGACGAAGGCGAAGGCTTCCGCATCGGCGCCGAAAATGTCCTGGGTTCCGCGAATGGCTTGGGGTGTCTTGGGCATGGTGCGCGCGATTAGAGCGAACTGCGCGGGTCCGCAATCTATAGCGATGGTCCGATGCGGGCAGGAAGCGGGGCAGGGCAAGTGGAGGCTATCGACGAAAGTCCCTGTTTACGCCTGCGCCCCGCCCCGCTATCCGCCCGGCGAAGTCTTTCTGGGGAGAGGGGCGAAACCGAAATTTGCGGGAAGAGTAGCGGATGCGCATCGACAAGATTCCGACCGGCGACAATGTGCCGGAAAGCCTCAACGTCATCATCGAAGTGCCGACTGGCGGCGAACCGGTGAAATATGAATTCGACAAGGAATCGGGCGCGCTGTTCGTCGACCGTATCCTGCATACGCCGATGCGCTATCCGGCCAATTACGGTTTCATTCCGCATACGCTCTCGCCCGATGGCGATCCGCTCGACGCGCTGGTGATCGCACGCTCCCCCTTCATCCCGGGCTGCATCGTCCGTTCGCGCCCGATTGGCGTGCTCAACCTGGAAGACGAGCATGGCGGAGACGAGAAACTGATCTGCGTGCCGATCGATACCACCTTCCCCTATTATTCGGATGTCGCCGAAACAAAGGACCTGCCCTCGATCATTTTCCAGCAGATCGAGCACTTCTTCACCCACTATAAAGACCTGGAAAAGGAAAAGTGGGTGCGCATCGGCAATTGGGGCGACGCCGCAGAGGCCAAGCGCATCGTCATCGAAGCGGTTGATCGCTACAAGGCGGAAAAGTAAGAGGAAGCCGGGCCAGGGGGCGCCGCCACGCGCCCCTTAGTGCCAGCGGCAGCTATTCGACCGGGCGAGATGTATCGAGCAGGTCCTTATCCTGCTCCTCTCCCGTGCGCCGTTCCTCATCGACCATGGCGGCAATCTCGTCGGCCGGGCGAACGTCTTCTTCGGTCTCGGTCACGGTTATTTCGCGCACCGGCTTCGCCTTCTCCTCACGCTGCTTAGCGGGTCCGGCGGTGGCTTCGGTGGCGAAGGGTACCGTGGCCGAACGCGGGTCGAAACGAAGGCGATAGATCGGCTCGGGCAGGC
Organism: uncultured Erythrobacter sp.; assembly: GCA_947258465.1. Lineage (GTDB taxonomy): Bacteria > Pseudomonadota > Alphaproteobacteria > Sphingomonadales > Sphingomonadaceae > Qipengyuania. The sequence continues at coordinate 3,343 of CAMYIQ010000257.1, read as the reverse complement.
CGAACCCGGCCTCTTCCAAAGCCCGCTTCACGGCGGGGATGGCCTGGCTCTGGCCCTTCCACCAATCGGTCTCGCGCTGGTCGACCCAGCCGAGGAAGCGAATCACGACATTCGAATCGCCGACCTCGATAATCCGCGCTTCGGGCGGCGGATCGTCGAGGACAAAATCCAGCGCGGCCAGCGTATCGCGCCCCAATTGGCGCGCGGCGCGGGCATCGTCATCGGCATCGACTCCCAGATCGAACTGGAAACGCCGCTGCGGATTGCGCGTGAAATTGAGAATCACCGCGCGAAACACCTGGCCGTTGGGAATACGCAGGTGATTGCCGTCCAGCGTCATCAGCACGGTCGCGCGGCTGGTCAGACGGATCACCCGCCCCTCATACGTATCGATCTGAACCCAGTCATTGGCGCGGAAAGGCTGACGCAGGCTGAGCATGAGCGAGGCGACGTAATTCTCGATCGTATCGCGCATGGCAAAGCCCAGCGCGATGCCGATCACGCCCGCCCCGCCCAGCACCGCGCCAAGCAGAGCCGTGGCTCCGATCATGTCCAGAGCCACCACCAGGCCGCCGATGAAGAACACGAAGCGGATCGCGCTGGCGATCAGTTCGGCCAGGAAACTGTTGGGAGCGATGCGGTGCCACAAAGCGCCCAGCCCGGCGATGACATAGCCCGCCGCCGCGATGAGGAACCACACACCGAGCGCGGCGGCAATCAGCGGCAGCGCGCTGACGAAAGCGTCCCAACGCTCGCCCAGAACCGAAATACCGGCGCTGTCGGCGGATACCGACAGGTCGCGTTCCAGCCCGTTTTCGATCGTGACGACACCGGATATCCGGTTCACGATCGCCTCGGCGCGATCGATATCCTCGGCCTTGGGCACAGTGCCGGAAAGAGCGACGACGCCCTCGCTAACCTCGACCTCGACGCCGGTAAAGGCAGGCAATTCGGCGAAGATTCCGGCGATGCGTTCGGCGATCTGTTCGTCGGCGCCCGCTTCCTGTGTCGCGGCGATGGTCTGGACGGGCGTGGGTGTCTCGACCGGTTCGGCCGGCGCGTCGAGCTGTGCTGCCAGCGGCATCGCCCAGATCAGGGCAAGGACGGCGAGAAGCCGCGTCACTGGCCCGCCACCGACATGCCATCGATGCGGAAGGTCGGCACATCCACCCCGCGCACCAGTTCCAGATCGTCCGCGGGCACCAGTGCGCGGAACATGTCCGGCAGCGTGCTTGCGATTGTGATTTCGGCGACCGGCCCGGCCAGTTCGCCATTGCGGATACGCAGCCCGCTCGCCCCGCGGCTGTAATCGCCGGTGACGAGATTGACGCCCTGGCCGAAGAGGTCGGTCACGAACAGACCGTCTTCGATATCGGCGATGAGGTCCGCGACCGATTGCGATCCCGCTTCCATGACGACATTGCTCACGGCTATGCCCGGCGATCCGCCGCCGCCGCGGCTGGCATGGCCTGTCAGGCCGAGGCCGAGCTGCGCGGCACTGGCGACATTGGTGAGCCAGCCGGTGATGCGTCCGTCTTCCACCAATGCGCGTTCGACAGTCGCCACGCCCTCGCCGTCGTACTGGCGCGAACGCAGGCCGCGCAGGCGATGCGGATCCTCGACGATGCGGATGGTTTCGTCGAAGTGCTGTTCCGTCTCGCGCCCGACCAGAAAGCTCGCCTTGCGCGCAATGGAAGGCCCGGCGATCGCCCCAAGCAGATGGCCGAGCACGCCGCTCCCCACGCGCGGATCGAATACGACCGGCATTTTGCGCGACGGGATCGACCCGGGACCCACCTTGCGCACCGCGCGCTCCCCCGCCTCGCGGCCGATTTCGGCGGGGTCGGGCAGATCGGTACGGTGGCGCTGGGTGCGATAGGCATAATCGGTCTGTTTATCGCCTCCCTCGCCCGCCACCACGCTTGCCGAAAGCGTATGCGACCCACCCGAATGGCCGCGCGCGAAGCCGTTGGACGTGGCCAGCGCGACGACCGAGCGCGAATAGGACGCGCTGCCGCCGTTGGAATTGGTCACCCCATCGACAGCGCGCGCGGCATCTTCGGTAGCAAGCGCCGCTTCGCGCAGATCCGCAGGCGAGGGTTCGGACCGATCCGAGAGGTCGAGGTCGAGCGGTTCGCCGCTGAAAAGCGCATCGCGTGGAGCGAGCCCGCCATAGGGATCCTCCGGTGCCAGGCGCGCCATTTCCACGGCTCGCTGGGCCAGCAGCTTCAGCCCGTCGGGTGCGAAATCGCTGGTGTTGATCGATGCGGAACGGCGACCGACGAACACCCGCAGGCCGATCTCCTCGCTTTCCGAACGTTCGACCTCCTCGAGCGCGCCGAGCCTCACGCTGACGCTTTCGGAAGAAGAGGCGCGCGCGGCGGCATCGGCTGCGTCGGCGCCCATCGAACGGGCAAGGTCGACGAGTTCCCGGCACCGGTCGAGTGCGGCGTTGCTGTCCATCATGGGCGATTGCCGAAAAGGGTCATCATCCGCGCGAGGTAGGCGCGGGCCGCGGTGCTGGCAACTGCCGCGAAAATCAGGCGAAGATGATGTTGAAGAAAGTCGTGAGGGCGAAGGGCAAACCGATCGCCAATGCCCACAACAGCAATTGGTCGCGGCGGAAGGCCGGTTTCAGACCGATTTCGGCGGCCTCTTCGTCGCTCAGGCCGATCCAGCGCCGTTCGAACCAGCGGCAGGCGGGAATGATGCCGGCGACGAGAACCACGAGGGCGAGATAGGGCATGATCGAGGACGATCCCTGCTTCATCGCATGAACCGTCACGAAAATCTGCAACGCGGTATAAACCAGCAGGGCGAGCGCCACATTGTCGCTCATCGCCTTGCGCCAATCACGCTTGCGAGCGGATGAGCGACCATCTGCGAAATCGTTTTCGTCGAGCGCCTTGTTCACTGCGCCTCTCCCTGTTTCTCCTGCCCGAATCGCATTGTTTCAAAAATGCCGCCCGCTGGCAAGCAATCCTGCGCAAACGGGCAATGGGATGTGGGAAAGCGCCGGGCGCCGGCGCCTATGCACGAATCCTGCCAGTTCGTCGAAAAAGGCAAGGCCGTGGGGTTTTCACGCCCGGTTCGCGTGCTATGTCGCCGTGCATGGCCGATATCGGATTAAGCTCGGACAATGCCGCAGTGCATGATGCCGCCCCGCCCATTCCGCAGGGCGGGCTCGAAGTTATCTCCATTGCCAAGAGCTACGACAAGCGCGCCGTACTGACGGATATTTCCCTCAGCGTCGGCAAGGGAGAGGTTCTCGGCCTGCTCGGGCCGAACGGGGCGGGCAAGACGACCTGCTTCTATTCGATCATGGGGCTGGTGCGGCCGGATG
>CAMYIQ010000256.1 GCA_947258465.1 uncultured Erythrobacter sp. | reverse complement strand
GGTGAATTGGTCATGGAAAAGACCAAATTTACGAAATCATAAATATTTTCTAAATCCGGATATACGATGTATCTATGCGTGATTGGTACGAAACTATCTATGCGATTACATAGTTGTCACCGCGCCGTATGAACCGGCGCATGCAGACGGTTATCCCAGCCGCAAATCATCCCGAATATGGTTCTGGATTATCCGAGTTTCATGGTCGAATTGGCAGGGTTATCACCGGGAATACTATAACGCCTTGCCCTTGATTGTTAAAGATAATTGCGCTGCGCAGCGTGCGCTCAGCCAACCAGGCATCGCGCTGGAAACCTGCTCTGGCCGGTATATCTGTCCCGTTAGCGCACAATCGACAATGAGGGTGTCCGATCGATTTGTCAGAACCGGATATCGGCGTATGATGCCGGGATGAAAAGAACGGAAAGGCTAGGCGGTGTGGGCAAGGGAACCGCCATACCTGTCGTAGCGCGAGGCAAGTATGCCAAATCGAGCGCGACGGGCAAGAAGGCCCCCCGGCGCAAGCGCAGCGCGGAGGAAGCGCGCGAAGAAAGCATCATGGCCGCCCGGTCGCTGTTGCTGGAAGGCGGACCCGGCGCGGTGACGGTGTCCAACATCGGGAAACGGGTTGGTATGTCGCATGGCAATATCATCCATCACTTCGGTTCTGCCGCGGGGCTGCAGGCTTCGCTCATGGGCAAGATGGTGGACGATCTCGCCGAGGCGCTCGAGAGTGCGGTGGAGCAATTTCGCGAAGACCCCGATGCCCCGCGGACGGTCGTCGAGCAGGTGTTCGATGCGTTCGATTCCGGGGGCGCCGGCCAACTGGCTGCCTGGATAGTGCTGGCGAGGGATTACGAACATCTTGAACCGATTCGCGATGCTGTCCGCTCGCTGGTGGGGGCTTTCGCGGAAAAGATCTCCGGGCCCCATGCCGAAGAGCGGGTCAAGGGGGCAGTACTGACGATCGCCATTTCGGCCTTCGGGGATGCGGTCATCGGGCCGCATCTACGCGAGATGCTCGACATGGAAGACGACGAAATGCGCAGGCTGACGTCCAATATGCTGCCCCTGCTGATCACTATGCCGTTCAAGGAGGAAACCACAAAACCGGATGAAGCGGCCTAGAGCTGCGCGGTTATAGCAAACCGGATCGTCCGCCCGAGCGGGTCGAGTTCATAGCGCGAAAACCCTTCCATCCTGGTCGACGATTCGACCCATCTCCTGCTGTCGAAAAGATTCCGGACGTCGAGGGACAGCTTCAGTGCATCCACCCAATCCTTGGCTTTCGCGCCGGGAATTACCGTCCCGAGTTCGACAAAACCGCCCAGATTGAAGGTAGACGAGGGCGGGTAGCGATAGGCGACCGCTCCGTCGCGCGCGACCCTCGCAGCTCCGGTCCAGGTGCCGCCGAAATTCGCGCCCAGCCCCTTGCGCCCGACATTGAGATGAAAGGCGATACTATGGCGCGCTTGGCCATTCGCATCGAGTCGATCGATGACGCTCAAGCCCCGTCGGATTGCCGTTTCGCTCTTCAATTCCCACCGATGGGTTAGCGATCCCGTGATCGTCCATGGTGTGAACGCACCGCCAACCTTTTCGGCGTCCTGATGCGAATTTCGCAGCTGGCTCCAGCGCAACGACAGCCCGCTTGTGAGACGTTTGGTTACGTCCGAACCGATATTGATCGGTCGGGCATCGATCGCGATCAGCTCGCCGCGCGCGTTCCGAAACACCCGTTCGGGAAAGGCTGCCTCCACTTCGGGCGTCAACGCCGGCAGAGAGGCGATCCCGCCTTGCGCCCTGGTGTGGTGGTATCCGAGATCGACCGAAAGGAGATGCCCGCCGAAAGGCGTGGCGCGCAGGTCTGCCGTAAAGCTCTCGAGGCTCCCCCCGACGAGAGCCTCATTGCCGCCCAGGCGGAAGAGAGGCTGGACATACTCCCCGCGCGTAAAATCGAAAACCCGCTTCAATATCTCGACCCTCGGAGCGTAGAGCTGGTCGTATTTGGGTTCGGTATTCTCATGCGAATAGGCGACGCGTAGGTTCACCGACTTGATGGGCGACCAGTCGATCGCACCGCCGATCCGATAGTTCGCCGGCACACCGCTAACCTTGCGGAAGGCCCCCGTTGCGCTGGCATCGACCTTTCCAAGCACGGCGAACGGCTCTGTCCCCTCCCCAGTCAGGGGGAGCGAAAACGAGACCAGGCCGTCCACCCGCTCGCTCTGCGTCGCGCTCCGAGAAGAACCGGCGGTGGAGGGGGCTAAGTCGGTGAATTTCATGCGCCGATGACTCGCGTTCAAAGACAGGCTCGCCCGGGCAGGCCCGGCTGGGAGAGTGGCGATGGAATTGCCCGCAGTCAGAGAGAGGGTGTAGGCTTCCGATTTCGAACGCAGGCGGTTCGTTTGCGAATGCAGGCCGGGAACATCGGCCGTTCGAATGTGCCTATCATCGACGATCTGTTGCGGCCCATCGGTGAGATAGCCGCTTTGCCTGTCTGTGCTTGCCCAGTCCACGCCGTAGCGCAGGCTCAGATTGGACTGCCATCCCGCAACCGGGCCGGAGATCGCGAGACCGGCGGCAAGGCTTTCCGACGTCTGACGATTCTCCAAGGCCGTATATGGAACCGGGGAGCCCATTTGCCGTGTCTGGAAATCCAAGGGGGTGAGACTGCGCCCTATAGCTTGCGAAACGGTGGCCGGCGAAAGGCCAATCTTCTGAATGCTCCGGCTGCGGTTCGCCGCGATGTTCAGCGTGCCGCTGAAAGCGCCGAAGGGATGGGTGGCACTTGCATTGACCGCGGCGGAGTGGGCGCGCGGCAACAAGGCTTCATAATCGGCAGCGTCGATTGAAGCGTTGCCTTGGTCGAGATTGTCGAACTGCTGCAAAACTGCCGCCTGCGCGGGAATGGCGCGCTCGCTTTTGAGAAGTTCGGTGTCATGCGAATAGGTCGCGCCGATATTCCACCGTGTGTCGTAATCGATGGCGAACCGACCGATCGAGAGCTTGCTGCTCCTCCTGCCGCCGGCCGTGGGGGCTTCCGCGCCCGCTTCCGAACGCCAGGTTGCAAAGCGCCGCTTGAGTTCGAGGTTTACGACACGCTTCCCTTGCGCAAAGCCATAGGCTGCCGCCGCGTTTTTTGGTAGAATGGCAATGCGGGCCAAGGCTTCCTTGGGATAGTCGTCTAGTTCGCCAGGATTGGCAATGCGCCTGCCATTGACGAGCACTTCGGGCACCTGTCCGGAACCGCTCACCAGAAAGGCGGTGGCTTCCAGAAGTTCGCCCACCGTCGTGGCCGCGAAGGAGGCTATCTCGCTCTCCTCTATCTCGGCCTCCGCGTCGATTTCCGCGCGGCCCCAACGTCTGCCTTCGACGATAATCGGCTGGCCCTGAGGATTGTCCTCGCCCGGTTCGGCAATCTGGTCGGGTGTCTCGTCGCTTGCCACCGGGTCGGTCCGGGCAAACACGGAACCGCTTTCGCCGAGTGGTATGGCGCACAAAATGACGGACCAAGCTATTCGTACGAGCAATCGGGCGATGCGCGCCGACGGACCGCGGCAGGACTGCCGGAATCGCTTCCACTCGAGGTTGGCCTTGGGGGTAATGGGACGCCTTTATCGTTTTGCGCGGCAATTGTGCTGGCCCAAACCGACCAAAAAAGGCGCGCGTACCACGCGCGCCCTTCAAGGCTGAGGAGCTTGCCAGCTACTCTGCTGACGCCAAACTCACGGGGTGATGCTCAGCGGGGAACCGGCAGTCTGGTTCAGAGTGCCAGCCATCTTGCAATCGGCGCC
>CAMYIQ010000255.1 GCA_947258465.1 uncultured Erythrobacter sp. | reverse complement strand
CTTGAGCCTTAATGAACGCATTGAGCTCTTGAAGAGTCTGCTGATTGCCAGGAAACAGATTCATCCGCAGATAGGCAATGCCCGGTAGTATTGCTGCCGCCTCATCGATCGCCCTAGTCCGAGCTGGATTCGACCGGGCAGGCGTCTCGGATTCGTCCGTTGCGTCCGGCTCATAATGCACCCGAAGGTGCCCGTCGGGATGGATCGCTTGAAGCTGTTTGGTGAGCGAATTGGCGTATGCCCGTGGATCAGTGCTTGAATCGCTGAGCAGGCCTTCGCTCGTGCGCAGATAAGCCGCGTACTCCTTTCCAATATCGGGGAACAAATAATTCTGCTCGAGCTCGTTCGCTAACCTTGTCGCGATAGTGTCAGTTGATTGTCCTGTCGTCGCCACACATGCCGTCAAGGCGCAGAAAGTCAGCAGGAGGGGGAAAAGTGCGCGCATTTCGAGAGCTCCAGATACATCGCAAACGATTTATGTAGGCGCCTACACGTATATATCTTCGATGTCAAAGCAGATCTGACGAAGTCTCGCCCGTCGACCCTAGGTGAGGTCTCTAACTGCAGTGCACATTCAGACGACCAATTTCCGCTAGCTACTTGCCACGAGCAGACATTCCGCTTCCCACCCACATCCAGCTATACGCCTCGTATGAATACGAGCCTGAAAGCGGCGCCGACCTAGACCCCCGCATCCGCCAGCACCGCAGCCCGCAGTTCGCCGATCCCCATGCCCTTTTCGGCGCTGGTCACGTGGATTTCGGGATAGGCGGCGACGTGTTTGCGCGCTTCGGCCTCGGTCGCCTCGATCACCTTGGCAAGCTCGCTCGCCTTCATTTTGTCGGCCTTGGTCAGCACGACGCGGTAGCCCACGGCGGCCTCGTCGAGCATTTTCATCATCTCGCGGTCGACATCCTTGGGGCCGTGGCGCCCGTCGACCAGCACCAGCGTGCGGGCCAGCACCGCGCGGCCGCGCAGATAGGTTTTCACCAGCGTTTTCCAGCGCTCGACGACCTTCACCGGCGCTTTGGCGAAGCCATAGCCGGGCATGTCGACCAGGCGGAACAGCGTCGGATCGCCGATTTCGAAGAAGTTCAGCTCCTGCGTGCGGCCCGGCGTCACCGAGGCGCGCGCGATTGCCTTGCGACCCGTGAGCGCGTTGATCAGCGAGCTCTTGCCGACATTGGAACGTCCGCAAAAGGCAATTTCGGGCACGGTTGGTTCGGGCAGGAATTTTAGCTGCGGGGCCGAAAGGAGGAAATCCACCCGGCCCGAGAACAGCTTGTTCGCCCGCCGCTCGAGCGCTGCGCGTTCGGCGGCTTCTTTTTCGGTCACGATCCCGCCTTGGCCGCTTCCGCCGCCTTTTTCGCCTTCTCCTCCTCGATCGCGGCCTTGAGCTGCGGATGCTTGGAGTAGAGGTACTTTTGCTGTGCCACGGTGAGGATGTTCGAGGTCACCCAGTAAATCAGCAGGCCGGCCGCGAAGGGCGCCATCACGAACATCAGGATCCACGGCATGATGTCGAAGATCTTCTGCTGCATCGGGTCCATCTGGCTGGGATTCAGCTTGAAGGTCAGCCACATGGTGAAGCCGAGCAGCACGGCGAGCACGCCGAGCCCGAAGATGATCATCAGGAATTGCGGCACTTCGATACCGACCAGCGACAGCGCGTTGGCGAGGTTGGCCGGATCGGGCGCGGAGAGGTCCTCGACCCACAGAAACTGGCGGTGGCGCATCTCGATCGCGAGGTAGAGCACCTTGTAAAGCGCGAAGAACACCGGGATCTGCAGCAACATCGGAAGGCAGCCGGCAACCGGATTGACCTTCTCCTTCTTGTACAGCTCCATGATCTCCTGTTGCTGCTTCTGCTTGTCGTCCTTGTACTTCTCCTGGATGGCCTTCATTTTCGGCTGGATCGCCTTCATTTCGGCCATCGAGGCAAAGCCCTTCTGCGCGATCGGGAACATCAACCCGCGCACGATGAAGGTCAGGCCGATAATGGCGATGCCGAAATTGCCCACCGCATCGTAAATCGTGCGCAGCAGCCACAGCATCGGTTTTTCGAACCAGCGGAACCAGCCCCAGTCGATGGCAAGGCCGAATTTCTGCAGGCCTGCATCCTCATAGCTGTCGAGCACCGCGCTTTCCTTCGCGCCTGCATAGAGACGCGACGAGACGGTAAGTGCGCCGCCCGCCGGGATGGTGGTCGCTTCGTAGATCATGTCGGCGCGATAGGTCTCGTCGCCCATTGCGCGGAACGTCGTCTCGGGTGCGCTATCGTCCTGCGGAACCAGCGCGGCGAGCCAGTAAATATCGGTGAAGCCGACCCAGCTCGTGCGGCCCTCGGGCGATACGCGCCGGTCTTCGTCGACATCCTCGTAATCGATATCGTACTCGGCGGTGTCGCCGAACACCCCGATTGGGCCCGAATGCGCGATCCACAAATCTTCACTGGCCGTCCGGCTGGTGCGGTTGACCAGGCCGAAGGGTTGTACGACCACGGGATTCCCGCTGGTGTTCGCGACCGACTGTTCGGCAGTGACCATATACTGGTTGTCGATCGAATAGCGGATCGAGAAGACCAGGCCTTGGCCATTGTCATGCGTGAGCGTGATCGGAGTGTCGGCGGTCAGCACTTCGCCGTCGGCTTCCCACAGCGTTTGCGGACCGGGTACCGCGAGGTTCGATCCGACCCAGCCGAACTGGGCGAATTGCTGCGCGGGCGTGCCGTTCGGAGAGAAGACGCGAACCGGCTCGCTGTCGTCCTTGGTGGTTTCGTTATAGCCCTTGAGCACGACGTCATCGATCACGCCGCCGCGCAGATTGATCGAGCCGGCCACGCGCGGGGCGTCGATCCGTACGCGATCGGGGCTGGCGAGCGCGACCTTGAGGTCGGCCACTTCCTGCGCCCGCATCGCCGGATCGACAAGGCCGCCGGTGCGCGAGTGCTGCGTGGCCGCAGCCTGGCTCGCCTGCTCGGTCGGGGTATCCGCCCGGTCTTCGACCAGGGCCTGTTCGGGCTGCGGATAGAAATAGTCCATCGCCGATGTCCATCCCAGCAGCAGCAGGAAGGAAAGCGCAATGGCGAGGATCAGGTTACGCTGGTTGTCCAAGGTCGGTCCCGTCTTTGTCCGGTCGAAATATGAATGTGGGGTGGTGTCTTAGCCTGTCAAGACAGTTCTAGGGCACCGGGTCGTGGCCGTGGCCGCCCCAGGGATTGCAGCGCAATATACGCTTGAAGGCCATCCATCCACCCTTGATCGCGCCGTATTTGCCCAGCGCTTCTATCGCATATTGGCTGCAGGATGGGGAATAGCGGCAGGTCGGCGGCAGGATGCGGCTGGGGCCGAGTTGCCACAGGCGGGCGATCCAGATGAGCGGATACTTCATGCGCGCCTGCTTCGCCGGTGGCGAGGTTTGCGGGGGCGGTCGCCTTTGCCTTCCGCGGCGCGAGCGAGCGCGGCGGCAAGCTCTTCGCCAAGCGCGGCGAAATCGCGTTCGACCCCGCCTTCGCGGCCGATCAGGATGTGATCGTGGTCGGGCAGGCCGCGCTCGGGCAGCGCGTCCCACAGCAATTCGCGAAAGCGCCGTTTCATCCGGTTGCGCACCACGGCATTGCCGATCTTCTTGGTAACCGTGATGCCATAACGCTTGCCCTGTCCGTCGTTCGGGCGGGTGAGCAGCACGAAGCCCGGCCGCGCGACTCGCAGCCCGCGATTCGCAGCGAGGAAATCGCGGCGCTTACGGACGACGGAAAGGCTCGGGTGCATGGGTACCGGATACGCAAAACGGGCCGAAGAGTCTTCGTCTTCCGCACCGAAATCCGTGGGTGCGGCATCCTCGCTCATGCGAGGTGACGGCCGCGTCGCTTTGGGCGCGCGCTTGCGCTTTCCCAAGGCGACGCGCTCCGGATGATCGCGCAAATCCATTTGGCTCAAACCAGAACGGGCTCCCGAGAGGGAGCCCGCAAGGGCGACTGCCCGCCGCGGCCACTGCCGCGAAGCCAAGGCGGACGGATGTCCGCCGCCCGGCGTTTGAGGGTCAAATCAAATTACGCGCAGAGGTTCTTGCGGCCGCGAGCGCGACGCGCACGCAGGACCTTGCGGCCACCCGGGGTAGCCTTGCGGGCGAAGAAACCATGACGGCGCGAGCGCACGAGGTTCGAGGGCTGGAATGTCCGCTTCATCGGATCGTCCTTACAAAAGAATTTGGTTGGCTGTCGGCCCGAACGATTCGCACCAACAAAAAGGGCCGCTTGTTCAAGCGACCGCCTACAGGGCCGCGCGCCTAAGCGAAACCGGCCCCGAGGTCAAGTCCAACAACGTGTCAGGAAAAGGTGACGTTGGCATAGGCTAGCGTCGGGGCGGGCCGGGCAGGCTTGCGCTGCGCCGGGGTCTTGGCCTGTTGCACCCGTACTGTCCAGCGGCGCATATCGCTCGCATCCAGCCACAGCGCCCGGCGGTGCGGCACCGAATTGGTGAATTCATAAAACGCGCGGGCCTGGTCGGAACTCATGCCCATCTCGCGGTAATAGTCGAGATATTGGCGATTCTCCGGCGCATTCATCGCAAAGTCCTCCGCCTCGCGGCCATGGACATCCATCCAGCTATGCACCGCGAATTCGGCACCATGCGCGATGTCGCGCTCGACACCGGCGAAGAACAGCTCGACCGCACCCGAACGGACCGAACCGATCGCCGGAACATGCGTGACCAGGCCCGCCTCGCGGATCAGACGACCCACTTTGAGATTGGCGCGGTCATCGCGGGTACCCGGACATTCGACCATATCGAGCTGCTCGAGCCCGGGGAAGTCGCGCATCATCGCACGAAAGAAAGCCGGCGTGCTGGCATCGGTTTCGCCGACCAGCGCCACGCGGCGCGCGTCGATGACGCGGAACGGGCCATATTGCGCGAGCCCGCGATTGTAATTGCGCAAGCGGCGGTCGATGAAAGTCGGCGCCTTCCACGCCGGCAATGCACCCGGCTGGTATGTCTGCGGACGGATGGCGGCGAGGCTCTGCTGCTGCACATGCGGCTGCGCCATGGGGCGGGCCTTTGCCGCCGGAGCGATCGCCTCGCCCTGGTGGGTCTGCTGGACCACCGGGCTGGAGACATAGACGACCGGCAGGCTGACCAATGCCAGCGACTGCGCGGATAGCGGTGCTGCAAAGAGTGTGGCGAGGGCGGAGAAGAAGATTGCGGCTATTCGGAACATGGCAGAATCTTGCCGCCTGCCCGCTTTCCACCTGCTCAAGAGGTATGGTTGGTTCGGTGTTAACCATACCTCTTCGCACCACGATGGAAGTGCTTGCCTCTCGACAATCCGGGGGTTCCGCGCCATCGTTTACGTAGGAACACGGTGTGGGGGTTAACGCTGGTCGCTCTGGTTAGAACGGTGGCCTATCTGGGCCTGGAAGCGCGCGGCGTGGAGGTGCAGTGCTCGGTCGCCCCCGGCCTGCCCAAGTTCAATATCGTCGGTCTGGCAGACAAGGCAGTGGGCGAAAGCAAGGAGCGCGTGCGCGCCGCGCTGGCCAGCATGGGCCTGGCTCTGCCGCCCAAGCGAATTACGATCAATCTTTCGCCCGCCGACCTGCCCAAGGAAGGTTCGCATTACGACTTGCCGATCGCGCTGGCGCTGCTGGCGGCGATGGGCGTGACCGATGCCGAACAGTTGGGGGACTGGATCGCGGTGGGCGAACTGGCGCTCGATGCGCGGATCGTCCCCTCGCCCGGCGTGCTGCTCGCGGCGATCCATGCGAGCGAGGCGGAAGTCGGGCTGATCTGTCCCAAGGCGCAGGGGAGCGAAGCGCGCTGGGCAAGCGAGGTGCCGGTTTGCGCCGCGCCCGATCTGGCCAGCCTGCTGAACCATCTGAAGGGCACGCAGCACCTGCCCGATCCGGAACCCGGCGTGGTTGAAAACGAACCGGGCGGCGCCGATCTCAAGCAAGTCAAAGGGCAGGAAACCGCCAAGCGCGCGCTCGAAATCGCCGCCGCGGGCGGGCACAATCTGTTAAGGTAATATATACCTACACCGCGTAGGAAATTTCCCATGGATTGCGTCATCTACATTCGTTGGTCGAGCGCCGAACAGGCAAAGGGCTCCAGTCTCGAAAGGCAGCGCCAGGATTGTCGGCAACACGCGGCCGACAATGGTTGGCGAGTGGTGGATGAGCTTGTCGACGATGGCATCAGTGCCTTCAAGGGCGAACATGCCTCAACCGGTGCCCTCGGGGATTTCGTAGCCTCGGTGGATGCCGGTCGCTTCCCGGACGGTGTCATCCTTCTCTGCGAGAAGATCGATCGTCTGTCGCGCCAAGAGCCGGGCAAGGTGTTCTTATGGATGATGAATCTCACCGAAGCCGGTGTGGTGGTTGCAACCGTCGACGGTTCGCGGCGCTATTCGAAGGGCAACTTCGACATGGCGAGCATCATCGAGGTGGTGGTCAAGGCGCAGCTCAGCCACGAGGAATCAGACAAGAAGAGCCAGAGATTGGCCGCTGCATGGGCGGCGAAGCGCCGCCGACTGAACGCAGGCGAGAAATTCGTGATGACCCGCCGCGCGCCAGCATGGCTCGAGGTCGTCGGAACACCCCCGGTCTTCATCCCGATTCCGGCTCGAGCGGAAATAGTGCGCCGTATATTCGAGGATACGGTGGCGGGGCTGGGCAAACAGCATATCGCCAGGAACCTCAACCTCGAAGGCGTTCCCACCTTCGGAAGGGCGGAAGCGTGGCACGCTTCGTATGTCCAGAAGATCCTTCGTAATCCGGCGGTGATCGGGGAGCTGCACACGGCCAGAAAGGCTCGTGGGACGAAGCGGTCGATGACCGGTGAGGTGGTCCTCGATTACTATCCGGTGATCGTCGATGCAGACCTTCACCGCCGCGCGATGAACGCGATGAGGGAGAGATCGCGGACATCGACCGGTCGCGGGCGGAAGCTGGTCAACCTCTTCTCGGGACTGGCCCGATGCGAAGCGTGTTCATCCAAGATGACATTCAGGGGGAAAGGCAGAAAGCAGCGAGCCGACGGATCGTGGGTGAACGAGGACTATCTGGTCTGCGACGGCTACCAGAGAGGCCGGGGGTGCGAGAACGGGGTGCACTATAATTACGCGATCTGGGAGCGCGGCATCCTCGATCCGATCATCTACGAGGCACTTCACGAGGATCACGCGGCATCCCAGTCGGAAGTGCGCGATCTCGAGATCGAGGTCGCTCGATTGGAACGCGTCTGGGACGTTGCCAAGGCAAAGGCCGAGTCAGCTCTACGCATCGCGATCGAGTCTGGAAGACACGAGGCACAGGCTGCCTGGGCAGAGATGGCTGAAGGCGTGGACCGTGCGCAGTCGGCTCTGGACGAGGCACGCGGACGGCTGCTCGAACTGGTACACACTCCCAGCAGGGAGGAACAATGGGCCCGCATCAATCGTTTGCGCGAAGCCCTGCATGACGAGGACGAGGAGTTGCGTTTCGAGGCACGCACCAAGGTTCGATCCGCGGTGCACGCCCTGGTGACCCAGCTCTCATTCCATGGCCCCAAAATCATAGGCGTTACCATGACCGTCGCGGATGAATGGTCGGTGGTTATCGATTACAACGATATCCAAGGAGACACCGAATGGATCAGGGGGCGAATCGATCCCATTCGAGAAACACAGCAAGGGAAGTAGCGATCGGCTGGGAATGGTCGACCGATCGCCCTATCTTCAAGTGATCAGCTTACCCTGCGCGTCGAAGGGTATCGGCGTAGCTTCGACGACCAGCTCCTGCCCTTCGTCGTATCCTTTGCGGACAGCTTTGATGCGGACGCCCTGCGGAAGTGGGTCCGCAAGGTTCACCACTTCCGCGATCTCGCGCCCCGTCGCGGACGCCGGGACGGACTTTCGACCGGCTCCGAGCCTAATGCGACATTCTTGGAAGCGAACATCGTCACCGACCCGGAAAGTACCGGTCAGAGCGCCCGCTTTCCAGTACACCACGATGTTTGCGTCGTTCTCGAGATGGATGGACTGCGACTGATCGTCGTTCTGATAGATTGATCGAAGGGTGGCCTCGAGAGGTAGATCGCGTTGACGGATTGCGTGCACCAACAGGGGATGGACCTGTCCGACGGCACCGATTGACTCGAGCTCCGTCAATTGAGCCGAATGCCACAGAAGTTCCTCCCGAATATCTTCGAACGCTTCGTCGATCTCGGTGGTCGACTGGACCATGAACTCCGTCCTGTGAACCCGCAGGTCCTCTCGAACGTATTCGAGGGCCAGGACCGGCCCGGTATCTCGCGCATAGTCGACTTCCACCCTGCCGATCCCGATGCTCGCGTCGATACGCGCCCCCTTGCGGCGCTCGGCCGCCAACTTCTTCCGAAGATGTTGGCGCAATTCGGTGATTTCTTCGACCAGCATGTCACTGATGCGATCGATGTCGTCGATGCCGTCGAGGAGTTCACTGGTCGATTGGGCGATTTCATCGAGTGACGGTTCCGATCGCGAGATGACGCCGTAGAGGTCGACCTCGATCTTGCGCCCCAGCTTGAGCTTCACCGACAGCTCGTTGAGATGTTTGCGGTGCGGGTGCGGTTCGAGACGGAGTTGACCCTTGAGGTTGTCCAGGGCGCTGTCACCGCGAAGGGAGTTCTCGCGCTCGAGGATGAGCTTCATCAGCTGTAGATCCTTGGCGCTGTCCCAATGCATGGTCATTTGAATTCTCCGGAATGAAGTGAAGGAGCCTTTTCCCTCTTGGCTAAGACCCAGATTCTCTTCCTCATTCAGAGAAAACTTTTAAGAAATCTTGCGTTTCCATCCATTTAATGGAGACAGGCGGCCACGCCACATGTCCTCGGCCAATCCGGCTCAGACGCTTCTGCTAGATTGATCTGGCTGCGCCTTAGGTGGCGATTATCGCTTTTGGACGCAATGCCTCGAAACGGCGGAGGAATTCGGCCTTGGCATCCGCTGGAAGAAGGCCTCGCACCTTGATGTCTGCCGGTTCGATCCCGGCATCTTCTGCCCAATCGGCGCAACCTTGGGCCATCACCTGTATTTGCTCTGCTGCGAGCACCCGCAGGTCTGCCTTCTTGATGATGGGTCTCGCATCGCTTCGCAGCTGAAATCGCGCACTTATCGTAGCTTCGATGTCCGCCTCGATCGCTTTGTAATCAGGTAGCAGCTGCTTGAGGGGGCGTGTGATATCCCCGATGAAGGCTTCGGCGGCGTCATGCAGGAGAGCCTCGAAGGCGAAGTCCTCGACCGTCTCGCTGACGAGGATCGAGTGCTCGGCGACAGAGTAGAATGTCCTGCATTGTCCGGCATATCTGCACACATGCGCAAGCCCGTGCGCGATGTCGGCGATATCGAAATCACTGTTATGCGGGTCGAGCAGATCGAAGCGCTTCCCGCTGGCCAGCATGATCGTCGGTCCCTTGCGGGAGACGATTGCGAGATTGGGCGAGAAGAAATTCAAGTGAGCTCCTTTCGGCGGAAAATCGATTTCATCGGTTTGCTTCCGATCAACTTATAGG
>CAMYIQ010000254.1 GCA_947258465.1 uncultured Erythrobacter sp. | reverse complement strand
GTCTGACCACGCCTGTCGCCGGCCACGTCATGATTCACGCCGTCGAAAAGGACGGCGACATAAGCCGCATGAAACACATCGAAACGCTTGAGTTGCCGGCGGGCCAGCGGGTCACGCTTGCGCCCGGCGGCATGCACCTGATGCTGATGGGACTGCAAGACAAACTCAGCGAGGGCACGGCGTTTCCGATCACGCTCAACTTCGAAAAGGCCGGAGAAATCAAGGTGGACGTCTCCGTGCTCGGTATAGCGGCCGAGGGGCCACGGGAGGCCGCTGAATGAAGCGTTTCCTGATTCTAGCCTTCCTGCTGGTCGCACAGCCGGCATTTGCAAACCATCCCGGTGAGCGCATCGACGAGGTGATGACCGATCGCGAACCGGCCTTCGAGGTGGCGGATCGCCCTTCCACGCCCGAACTCAACCTCGAAGAACCGGACGGTGACGTCCTGCGCCTCAGTGATCTCCATGATCAGATCGTCGTGCTGAGCTTTGTGCCAACGGGCTGTGGCGGTCCATGCGTCGAACAGCAGGCTGTTCTCGCAAGCGTGCAAGGACAGGTGAATGTTTCACCCATGAAGGAAATGGTCACGTTCGTAACCGTTCACGACGCAGATGCCTCGATCGAGGCTCCGTGGGACGAGGCGAACTGGCGGCTCGTGATCCCATCGGACGACGAGACAACTGCCGCCGCAGATCGTTTTGCTGCGCTGAGTAGCCGCGGCCAGGAGTTGCCGTTGGCGCACATCATCGACCGCAACGGACGGCATGCCGGAATCTTTCATGGTTCCGATTTCAGCACGACAAATTTGACTCTCTACATCAACCAGCTCATCAACAACGCGCATGCGCCAAAGTCGCATACCGAAAAGGGGTGGTGGGAATGGTTGACAGGCTGGTTCTGAAAGTCGGGAGAACATAAACATGAATCATTTGAATACCACGGGGCGGCTTATTGGCTTTCTCCTCCTACCCCTGCTGCTCGTCGTTGCTGCAGGCGCCTGGTATCTGCTCGATCCCGGGTTTAGGGCAGCCGGGCAGTCCTCGACCGAGTCGTATCCCCTACCACAGGGCACGTTCGAGCGGCGGGTTCGCGATTATCTTGTCGCCAACCCGGAGGTCATCGTCGAGGCCATGCAAAACCTCGAACGGAAGCAACGGGTGGCAGAACAGACAGAATCTCAGGCAGCCCTTACCGAGCACCGTGAAGAACTGCTCAACAGTCCCGAAAGCCCGGTTGGTGGCAATCCGCAAGGTGACATCACGATGGTCGAGTTCTTCGACTATAATTGCTCCTACTGCCGGCAAGTCGCGCCCACGATGGCGGCGGCCGAAGCGGCCGATCCCCAATTGCGGATCGTCTATAAGGAGTTTCCAATTCTGGGGCCGAATTCCGTGTTCGCGGCAAGGGCAGGGCTCGCCGCCCGCAGGCAAAACCTCTACCCGCAGTTCCACACGGCGATGATGCAAGTATCGGGCTCCGCCGACAAAGCGCAAGTCATCGCTGTCGCCGAGGAAATCGGCCTCGATGCCGAGCAACTCCGGACCGACATGCAGGATCCCGCGATCGATGCTGAGATCGAGCGCAATCTTGCGCTCGCCCGGGCGTTGCGAATCAATGGCACGCCGGGCTTCGTTATCGGAGACGAAATTTTGCGCGGCGCCTCTGACTTGAAGACCATGCAGCGGCTGATCGAGCAAGCTAGGAAGGATCAGAGTCGATGAAACCGGCGCCACCATTGGAGGTTTATCCAAATGGCTGAACTCTCCAATATTGGAATCGTCAGTGCCTTTCTGGCCGGCGTTATTTCGTTCCTGTCGCCTTGCGTGCTGCCGTTGGTGCCAGGATATGTTTCCTATGTCGCCGGCCGGTCGACCATTGCTTCGCCGTCCGGCGCGGTCGCTGTGGGCCGACGCGAGACGCTCGGTCTGAGCCTCTGCTTCGTACTCGGTTTTACCACTGTCTTCGTAATCCTCGGAGCCAGTGCTTCGGCGCTTGGCCAATTGCTGCTCAGTTACCGGTTCGAGTTGAACATCGTCGGGGGCGGGATCGTCACACTGTTCGGGCTGTTCATGCTCGGAACGATCCGGCCGGCATGGATGATGCGGGAGGCCCGTTTCCACATCGATCTACCCGGTGGACGAATCGTCTCGGCATATATCCTCGGCCTGGCCTTCGCCTTTGGCTGGACACCGTGCATCGGTCCCATCCTCGGCGCCATTCTGACGGTCGGTGCCGCCTCGGCGACGCTTGCCAACGGTATTACACTGCTTACGATCTATTCGCTCGGTCTTGGCGTGCCGTTCCTGCTTGCCGCGTTCTTTACCGACACGTTGTCCACCAAGTTGAAGACATTCCGGCGCATGGGACGCAGTCTGCAGATGCTGGCCGGAATGATCATGATCGCCATGGGCGTCGCCATGATGACTGGATACCTTTCCGTGTTCGCGTTCTGGCTCCTGGAGACGTTTCCGGTGCTGTCGTCGATCGGCTGAGGCCCATAGCTCGTTGAAGAAACCGTGAATTGACTTTCCCGGTACTGGAAGCCGCAAGTTTACCCTCTATAGGCTTCAAGGAGACAGCTGCCATGATCTCGGAAACCGAAGTATTGGAGCGGGATATCCTACGCGTATTCATACATGCCTGCCGGCAGAACCGGCCGGATATCGCCGATTTCATGCTCACAGCACTGGAGAAACTAGATAGCGAACACGCGAACACTGCCACACACAATCGTCCACTGATCGACGCCTATCAAAACTTGGCCGGATCGTGCGAGCCGCGGAAGTCATAAATTCGACCGAACGGCTACATTACCTATCAATAAGGATTCTACTCATCAAAAGGATCGTCGGCCCCAGAGAATGATTGCAGCGCCGACCAGACCAAGTGTTGCGCCTGTCACGTCCCGACGGTCCGGCAGTTGGGATTCCGCCACCCAAAGCCAGAACAGCGATGCCGTGATGTAGATGCCGCTGTAGGCCCCAAGGCTCGACCAGCGAAATCGCTGTCGATGCGGGTCAGCAGCCAGGCGAATAGTGCGAGGCTGGCAATGCCCGGCACGAGCCAGAGCGGAGAACGGTCCAGGCGCAGCCAGGCCCAAAAAGCAAAGCAGCCGGCGATTTCTGCCAGTGCCTCCAGCACGTCATTACCAGAGCATTGCGCGGCGGTCGCGGACAGTATCTTCTCGATCCCCTTGAGGTCTGCGATCTTGGCGCGCACGTCCGCGAGGTGCAGCTCGGTCCGTTCCTTCACCTCGGCGCAGGTCTGCGTGCCACCATCGACAAGATTGAGCAAGCCTCGGATATCCTCCATGGGAAAGCCGAGGACGAAGCAAAGGCTGAGCCAAGTGAGATGCCACCGGTCAACCGGAGCGTCATCAGCCGTTGTCGGTCTCGCGATTTAAGACATGTAGCCCGGCACCAGTGGCAGAGCGCAAGGCAAAGCGAAGGAAGCGCCCAGCGCGCAGGGCCGCGCTCACTCCAAGAAACGACAGGTCAGTCATGCGTCACGTCCACAGACCCGCGCCGCCACGGCCGGATTCCAGTGGCCCAGCAGTAACCGACGACCGGGATAACGATCCATTGTAGAATTGGGCTTAGCCCCGCGTCGATCAACGGGATCACCGGCATCATCTCGCGATACGCCCAGGCCTCGCGCAACTCAATGTTCAGCCACTCGCTGAATATCGTATAGGCGACACCGAATATCACCGCGCCCCCGAGCACGCGGCCCCCGCGAGTGCTAGGCCACTCCGAGCTGCCGAATACGCAGAGGGACAGCATGATCGTGCTGAGCGTGATCAGTATATCGCCACCAGTGCAGTGGACCGCGGCGAAGACGAGTTCGCCGGGCGTGCCTGTGAGCCAGATGGTATATAGCGGTAGATGCGCGAACTCCCAGACCAGATGGGCAATGGCGGCGAAGGCGAAGTATCTGCGCAGCGCACCCAGCCAATTTTGTCCCAGCGCGCCATGCTTACCCAGCCCCGCCGTCATCGGAATGCTCCAAACAGTCGGTCCAGCGGTCCGGGTTCAGGCAGTCCCGTGATGCGCGCTACATCCCAGCTAGTCATGCTCGCGCCTCCTGTTCCGCCGGCGCCGGTTGGGCCACGTGCGTAGTATTTGAAGTTCCAGCGCGCGCCCCCTCGTTCATCGCCGGGCGCAACCGGCGCAGACGCAGCGCGTTCGACAGCACAAAGACCGAGCTGAGCGCCATCGCCCCCGCCGCTAGAACCGGCGACAGCAGCTGCCCAAAACCCGGGTAAAGCACACCAGCCGCCACGGGAATGAGCGCGGTATTGTAGCCGAAGGCCCAGAACAGGTTCTGCCGGATATTTCGCATCGTGTGGCGGGAAACTTGAAACGCATTCACGACGCCGCGCAGGTCGCCAGACATCAGCACGACATCGGCAGATTCGATAGCTACGTCGGTCCCGGTGCCAATCGCGATGCCGACGTCCGCATGGGCCAGCGCGGGCGCATCGTTGATCCCGTCGCCTACGAAGGCCACCTGGGAACCACCCTCGCGCAGTTTGTCGAGCGCCGCGACTTTGCCGTCCGGCAACACGCCCGCAACAATCGTGTCGATGCCCACCTCGCGGGCGATGGCCGTGGCCGTCTCGTGCTTGTCACCGGTGATCATCGCCACGCGCAAACCCGCCGCATGCAGGGCGTGGATCGCTTCAGCGCTTGCTGATTTGATCGGATCGGCGACGGCGATGACAGCAACGACGCGCCCGTCGATCGCAGCGTAAAGCGCGGTGCGGCCCTTTGCAGCAAGGTCGGCCTCCGCCTTGGAAAGGGAGCCAGGGTCCAGCCCTTCGCGTGCCATTAAGCGGTCCGCCCCGACCAGCACGTCATACCCCGACACGCGGGCACGAACACCGTAGCCGGTAACGGACTCGAACTGGTCCACTTCGACACGGGCCGCCCCTTCCGCCTGCGCCGCGCGGGTAATTGCCTCGGCAACGGGATGCTCCGATTGGCTCTCGACCGCAGCGATTAACGACAAGACCTTCGCCCGTTCGAACCCGTCGGCCAGCACCAGATCAGTCAGCTCCGGGCGCCCTTCGGTGACCGTTCCGGTCTTGTCGAGCGCAACCACATCGACGGAGGCCAAGGCCTGCAACGCGTCGCCCTTGCGGAACAGCACACCCATTTCCGCCGCACGCCCGGTACCCACCATGATCGAGGTGGGCGTCGCCAGCCCCATGGCGCAGGGGCAGGCAATAATGAGAACCGACACGCCGGCGACAAGCGCCAACGTCACGGCTGGGGCTGGCCCGACCGCCAGCCATATCGTCACAGTTAGCACGGCCACGGCCATGACAACAGGGACGAACCATAGCGTGATCCGGTCAACCAGCCCCTGAATGGGCAGTTTAGCTCCCTGTGCGTCCTCAACCATGCGAATGATCTGCGCCAGCGTTGTATCTGCGCCCACCCGCCTCGCGCGAACGTGCAGACTGCCCGCGCCGTTGACCGTGCCACCCGTCACCGTGTCGCCCTCGGCTTTGGCCACCGGCACGGGCTCACCGGTGATCATGCTCTCGTCCACATAGGCCTCACCGCTCAAAACCTCGCCATCAAGGGCGATGCGTTCGCCGGGACGCACTAACAGGATGTCACCGACTCGGATATCGTCAATATCTAGATCCTCCGCCACACCTTCGCGGATAACGCGCGCCGTGCGGGCCTGCAGTCCAAGCAGTCGTTCGATCGCCGCCCCGGTCCGGCCCTTGGCACGCGCCTCCAGCCAGCGGCCCAGAAGGATCAGAACGACGATCACGGCGGCAGCCTCGAAATAGACCGTGCGCACCGCGTCGGGCAGAAGCCCAGGCAGGAAGGTCGCCACCACCGAGTACGCCCAGGCCGCGCCAGTCCCCACCGCAACAAGACTGTTCATATCCGGCACACCACGCAGCAGCGCAGGAAAGCCCTTGGCATAGAACACCCGTCCTGGCCCCACGAGTATGATCGTCGTGAGCACGAACTGGAGATACCAGTTCATCTGCTGCCCAATCGTCCCAGTTATCAGCTCATGCACCCCAGGGATCAGATGACTACCCATTTCAATCACGAAAACAGGAAGCGCCAGCAGAGCAGCGAACACGGTATTGCGGGCGATCAGACGAGCGTCTTCTTCCTTGCGGACCGCTGCCGAGAGGCCCTCACTCGTCTCTGCAAGCTCCGCTGGATAGCCAGCCGCGCGCGATGCAGTCACAAGCTGCTGTGGGGTCACTGCGCCCTCGGCAATTGTCACCGCTGCACTTTCAGATGCGAGGTTCACGTTGACGTCCAGAACACCTGGCAGC
>CAMYIQ010000253.1 GCA_947258465.1 uncultured Erythrobacter sp. | reverse complement strand
GAAAATATTTATGATTTCGTAAATTTGGTCTTTTCCATGACCAATTCACCTCTGTTTGTAGGCCGGAATCCCAGATAAATAACAAGGCCGAAGCTGCACAAAGAGGGCCAGCGGACGATAAATCATATCGCCGCGAACATTCCACGAAAATGGATCACTGACATGGGTGCCAATGTCAAACCTTATTGACATGAGTGTCAGCATTGATAGCTTTCGGCCCGTCGCGTCGTGATGCGATCTGGGCCTCCGTTGCTGAAGGGCAATGAGAATCGCCGGTCACAAACCTTCTCGGCGCGAGGAGAAAATTACGCCTTTTGCCTGCGTACGCGCCACTCGAAGGGCCGGCGAGGCAATCCGAGCGATGACATGGGGAGAGAATATGAAGGGAAGTTTTTTCGCTCGCGCAGCATGCACGACGAGCATTGTCGCGATCACCGCACTTTCAGCAGTACCAAGCTACGGTCAGGAATCCGATCAACCAGCCGGATCGGCGGCTACGAGCGAAAGCGCGCAGCCGGTGCCTAGCGAGAACGTGATTATCGTTACGGCGCAAAAGCGCGAAGAATCGATTATGGATGTCCCGATTGCGATATCGGCCATCTCGGCCGAAGCGCTGGACAATCAAAAGATCGAAGGCGGTTCGGAGCTTCTCAGGGCAGTGCCGAACGTAAACTTTTCGAAATCCAATTTCAGCATGTACAATTTCTCGATCCGCGGTGTCGGGACAAAATCGATTTCGGCGGCGTCGGATCCGGCCGTTGCGGTCAGCTTTAACAATACACCGCTGATCCGTAACCGCCTGTTCGAATCCGAGTTCTTCGACATGGCCCGGATCGAAGTGCTGCGCGGTCCCCAGGGCACGCTCTACGGGCGCAATGCAACTGCAGGGGTGGTCAATCTCATCCCCGCAATGCCGACACCGGACTTCGGCGGGGAGGTAAGGGCGGAAGTCGGCAGCTTCGGGACCATGCGCGCAAGCGGCATGGTCAACATTCCCTTGGGCAATACGCTGGCAGCGCGCGTAGCCGGCGCCTGGACGAATCGCAACGGGTACGATTTCAACACCTTTACCGGGAAGAAGGTGAATGGCCGAGACCTGTGGTCCACACGCGCCATCCTCGATTGGGAACCGAGCGACCGCTTCAACGCCAATCTGGTTTGGCAGCATTTCGAAGAAGACGACAACAGGTCTCGTACAGGCAAGAATCTTTGCACCCACGATCCGGGTAAAACCATGATCGGGGATACTCCGGTCCCCCCCGTTACGCAGTTCGAGCGTGTGCCTCTGTCTTCAAAATTCAGCCAGGGCTGCCTTCCCGGCTCTCTGTACAGCGATGATGCCTATGGCGCTCCCAATGCCGAAGCCCTGGCCTTTATCGCCGCGGGTCGGCTTGTCTTGAACATGGGCAGCGACCCCGACGACCGATTCGGCGACGGTTTCGCATTTTTGCCAGGCGACCCCTTCGCCGACGTGGTCCAATCGCGCGATCTTCGCGAGATCGCCACCAGCTACGATCCCGTCTTCCGCGCCAAGAACGACGTGGTGCAGCTCAATCTCGATTTCGGAGTATCGGATGGTTTGCGGTTGGTTTCGCAAACGGCCTACGCACGAGACAGGTATTATTCGTCGCAGGATTACAACCGTTTCGTATCTGGCCCCATTTTCACCGACACAACCGGTTTCCTTCGATCACCATTTGACGACACACCCATTAGCCAGGAATTCGCCGCACCCGGGGGCATATTCGTAGACCCCCAGCTTGGGGCATCGAACCGGCTCCTGGCCATCGACATAAGCCGATCGCGCAATCGCCAGTGGTCGCAGGAGTTCCGCCTTCAATCCGACTACGACGGATCGTTCAACTTCAATATCGGCGCAAATTATCTGAATTTCAAAACTCAGGACGACTATTTCGTCTTGAACAACGCGTTCACCTATTTGGCCTACAACCTTTACAACCGTAGGGGTCCTGAGGACGACTATATCGACTGCCAGCCAAGCACGACGGAGTATGACTGCGTCTATGTCGATCCCAATCCCCTCGGCAAGCTGAACGAGATGGGGCACAATTATTTCCTCAGCCGGAACCTGGTCGAAACCGAATCCTGGGCCGTGTTCGCGGAAGGTTACTGGAGCATTGCCGATACGGTGAATATCACCGCCGGTATCCGCTGGACCAAGGACAAAAAGACCACCACCCCCGTTCCAAGCCAGCTACTGCTGGGCGCAGGCACAAACGGGACGAGCGGCGGATCGATCGCAGGTGGCTATCCCGAAGGCGATCAGGTCGCACAAAAATGGTCGGAGCCCACCGGCAGGATTGTCGTTGACTGGCGGCCGGAACTGGATTTCTCCGACGATACACTGATCTACGCATCGGTTTCACGAGGCTATAAGGGCGGGGGCACCAATCCGCCACGTCCCGACATCGATCCCTCTGTCGTTCAGTTCCAGCCCCTGCCGGCCACGTTCGAGCCAGAATATCTGACGGCTTTCGAAATCGGCACGAAAAACAGTTTCGATGGCGGCCGTTTGACCTTGAACGCGACGGGATTCTATTACGATTACCAAGGCTATCAGATATCGAAAATCGTCGATCGTATTTCCTTGAATGAGAATTTCGACGCGACGGTCTGGGGTCTCGAATTCGAGGCTGCCTGGCGGCCCTCCCGCGCCTTTCGCCTCGACACCAATTTGGGTTATCTCAAAACGCGGCTGAAAGAAGGCGCCCAATCGATAGATGTCATGAACCGTACCCAGGGGAACGAAGATTGGGTTGTGATCCGCCCATGGCTGCAGGTCCCATCGAACTGCATCGCGCCGCGGGAGATCGTCGAACAGGTCTTGGCCAATCCCCTTACCTCATTAGGCCTAGGTTTTCCCGCGCTCGGCGCATTGTGTGGTGGATGCCGAACTCGGTACCTTTACTCCGGAAATCGACGGTTTTCCGCTCTACCAGATCTATGGCTTCGAATATAATCCGCTTACCGATGCTCCCAATGGAGGAAGGGGCTTCTATGCCGATCTCGAAGGCAACGAACTGCCCAATGCCCCCAGATTGACGTTCAATATCGGTGCGCAATACACGTTCTTCATCGACGAGGGCGATTGGGAACTCACCTTTCGCGGCGATTATTACCGTCAATCGAAAAGCTTCGCCCGGGTCTACAACACCGAATACGACCGTTTGAAGGCGTGGGACAATGCGAACCTGGCGATCACGCTGGAGCGACCGGCGTCCCAGATCGCTTTCCAGTTCTATGTGAAGAACCTGTTCAACGATACGCCGATCACGGATTTCTTCACGAATAGCGACGATTCCGGTCTGACCACGAATGTCTTCACACTCGATCCGCGCATATTCGGCTTCAATGTGACCAAGCGGTTCTGACACGAGAATCGGAGACCGGCCGTCGCGCAATGGTTCCCCATATGGGGGAGCCGGGTCCATGCGGTTGATGTTCGTGGGCGCAGCGCGACAAGGCCTGCTCGATTGACTAGGGAAGCGGTGCGGAAGAAGCGGGAATACGCTTTTCCGCACCGCTTTTCCGCACCGCTTTGCCCCAAACGCCGTCACAGCGAACGCCCGGCCCTAGTCCAAGCCCCGCCCTAACCTGTTCCAAGATCGATCTCCGCCTTGCGTTCGCTGCGAAGTCCAACCCGTCCTTCGATACGGTGTCCGCCAGAGTTCGGTGCCATGGCAGG
>CAMYIQ010000252.1 GCA_947258465.1 uncultured Erythrobacter sp. | reverse complement strand
TCGGCCAGGATCACACGGCTGTAATCGCCATCCCAGATGCGGCCGAATTCCAGCTTGAAATCGATCAGCCGGATATCGATCGCGCTGAACAGTCCGCACAGGAAGTCGTTGATGCGGATCGCCATCGACGACATATCCTGCATCTCTTCATGGCTGCACCAGTTGAAGCAGGCGATTTCCTCTTCGGAGACTTTGGGATCGCCCAGCGCATCGTCCTTGAGGCAATATTCGATCAGCGTGTGCGGCAGCAGCTCGCCTTCCTCGATACCCAGGCGCTTGCTGAGCGAACCGGCGGCCACGTTGCGCACGATCACTTCGAGCGGAATGATCTCGACCTGGCGGACGAGCTGTTCGCGCATGTTCAGGCGGCGGATGAAATGCGTCGGAATGCCGATATGCGACAGGCGCGTGAAAACATATTCGCTGATGCGGTTGTTGATCACGCCCTTGCCGTTGATGGTGCCCTTCTTCTCGGCGTTGAAGGCGGTCGCGTCATCCTTGAAATACTGGATGATCGTGCCCGGTTCGGGGCCTTCGTAGAGGATCTTGGCCTTGCCTTCGTAGATCTGGCGGCGACGTGCCATGGGCGTGCATTCCTTAGCGCTGCAAAGATTTGCGCCCCGGCGACGGAATCGACTGGCGATTGCGGCTGCCGGGGCGAATGGTTCTGCGCATACAGAAGCGGCGGGCCGAAAGCAATTGCAGCCGCGCGGCGCGATGGTTAGCGCATCCGCGATGCCGTTTTCCCCCAGCACGTCTCGCCCGTTCGCCGCGCAGGAAGAGGATCTCGCCGAACTCGCGCGCAAGGCCCGCCGGCGAGTCCTCTCCCTGCCGCAAGGTGCGGACTTTTCTTCGAACGATTATCTCGCGCTGGCGGGGGATGCCCGGCTCAAGCAGGCTATCCGGGCCGCGATGGATCGCGGCGTTCCGCTGGGGGCGGGCGGATCACGCCTGCTGCGCGGCAATCATGAAGAGCACGAGCTGCTCGAACAGGAGGCGGCGCGTTTCTTCGGCAGCGAAAGCGCGCTGTTCCTAGCCAATGGCTACACCGCGAACAGCGCTTTGCTGGCAACCCTGCCACAGCGCGGCGACGCGATCTTTCATGACGAGCTGGTCCATGCCAGCGCGCATGAGGGGATGCGGCTGTCGCGGGCGGAACGGTTCGGCGCGGCGCATAACGATGCCGATGCCTTTGCTGATGCGCTGGCCCGCTGGCGGCAGAGCAATGCGACGGGCACAGCCTGGATCGCGGTGGAAACGCTTTACAGCATGGATGGCGACCGTGCGCCGCTGGGCGCGCTGGCCGACCTGGCGGACCGTCATGGCGCGATCCTGCTTGCCGACGATGCCCATGCCACCGGCGTGTTCGGCAAAAGCGGCAGGGGCCTGGCGGAAACCCTCGCCGGGCGGGACAATGCCATCATATTGCGCACTTGCGGCAAGGCGCTGGGCAGCGAGGGCGCTCTGCTATGCGGGCCGCGCGTCATGCGCGACCATCTCGTCAATCGCGCCCGTGCCTTCATTTTCTCGACGGCGCCATCGCCGCTCATCGCATCCTGCGTGCGCGAAGCGCTGAGGATCGTCGAGGACGAGCCCGAACGCCGTGCCGCGCTGGCCGAATTGGTGGCCTATGCGGGCGAACGGCTCGGCCCGCTCGGGGTCACGCGCAGCGGATCGCAGATCATGCCGCTGGTGGTGAGCGATGATGCGCGAACCATGCAGCTTGCGCAAAAGCTGCGCGAGGCGGGCTTCGACATTCGCGGGATCCGCCCGCCGACCGTGCCTGCGGGCACTAGCCGCCTGCGCATATCGCTTACGCTCAATGTCGGCAGGCCGCAGATCGATGCGCTGGCCGATACGCTTTCGGAGATTCTCGCATGAGTGCTTTCGTGGTTACCGGCACCGATACCGATGTCGGCAAGACCGTCTTCGCCGCGGCGCTGACCGGCGCGCTGGACGCGCATTACTGGAAGCCGGTGCAGGCGGGACTCGAGGAAGGCGGCGATCGGACGCAGGTCGCGCGGCTGGCGGGATTGCCCGAAGACCGGGTGCTGCCCGAAACCTATCGGCTGGCCACACCCTGTTCACCGCATCGCGCGGCGGAGATCGATGGTATTACCATCGATCCCGACCGGCTGGCGCTCCCGCCACAGCGGCCCCTGGTGGTCGAAGGCGCAGGCGGCGCGCTCGTCCCGCTCGGAGGCGACCTGCTCTATGCCGATCTTTTCACGCGCTGGGGCCTGCCCACGATCGTGGTCGCGCGCACGGCGCTCGGCACGATCAACCATTCGCTGTTGACCATCGAGGCGCTGCGCGCGCGCGGCGTGCCGGTGCATGGTATCGCCTTTATCGGCGAGGCGGTGGAGGATAGCGAGGCGACCATTTGCCGGATGGGCGCGATCAAGCGGCTCGGCCGCCTGCCCATGCTCGATCCGCTTCGGCCCGATGCGCTGGCCGATGCCTTTGCACGCCATTTCGATCTGGCGGATTTCCAATGACCCAATCACCCGTCTGGCACCCCTTCACGCAGCACGGGCTGGGCGATTCCGTCCCCTTGGTCACCCATGCACGAGGCGCGGTGCTGCACACCGCCGATGGCCGCCGCGTGATCGATGCGATTTCGAGCTGGTGGGTAACCACCCATGGCCACTGCAATCCGCGCATCATGGCGACGATTGCCGAGCAGGCGCAGCAGCTCGACCAGATGATCTTCGCCGGCTGGACGCATCAGCCCGCCGAAGACCTGGCGCGCGAATTGTGCCGGATCCTGCCCGATGCCCTTACCCGCGTGTTCTTTTCCGACAGCGGTTCGACCGCGGTGGAGGTCGCGCTCAAGATGGCGCTGGGTTATTGGACCCATCGCGGGGAAAAGCGCGACCGTATCGTGGTGATGGACCATTCCTATCATGGCGACACGATCGGCGCGATGTCGGTCGGCGCGCGGGGTGTGTTCAACGCCGCTTATGCGCCGATGCTGTTCGACGTGGGGCGCGTGCCCTTTCCCGGCACCGATCCGCAGGCAACCCTCGATGTGCTGGAGGCGGAATGCGCGGCCGGAGCCGCAGCGTTCATCGTCGAGCCGCTGGTGCTGGGTGCGGGCGGCATGTTGATGTATTCGCCCGATATATTGGCTGAGGTGCGCAGTGTCTGCGCGCGCCACGGCACGCTTTTCATTGCTGACGAGGTGATGACCGGCTGGGGGCGTACCGGTACGCTGACCGCCTGCGAACAGGCCGGGGTGGTGCCCGATATCATGTGCTTGTCGAAAGGACTGACCGGCGGCGCCGTACCGCTGGCAGTGACCTTGGCGAGCGAGCCGATCTGGGAAGCGCATTATTCGACCGATCGGACGCGGACCTTCTACCATTCGTCGAGCTACACGGCGAACCCCCTGGCCTGCGCGGCGGCGAATGCGAATCTCGCCATCTGGCGCGAGGAACCGGTGCTGGAACGCGTCGCCGCACTGGGCGCACGACAGCAAGAACATCTCGATGGGCTTTCCGGTCATGCGATGGTGCGCAATGCGCGGCGCTGCGGAACGATCGCGGCGCTGGAACTGGGCGATCCGGACGGTAGCTACCTGTCCGATCTGGGGCCGCGCCTGCTGCGCCGTTTTCGCGATGCCGATCTGCTGCTGCGCCCGCTGGGCAACACGGTCTATGTCATGCCGCCCTATTGTATCGATGAACCCGATCTCGCGCGGATATGGGCCGAGATCGCCTCTGCCGCCGAGGATCTCGCGGCGGAATAGCGTGGCGGCGGTGCGCGCCGAATTGGCGGGGCTGGTATCGGAAAGGCCAGGGTAGCGAAGTGGTGCCCAGGGGCGGAGTCGAACCACCGACACGACGATTTTCAGTCGTCTGCTCTACCACTGAGCTACCCGGGCACACTGCTTCGGCAAAGGGGGGCGTTTGCCGCCCCGCGAGCAATGAGAGCGCGCCTATGGCGAAGCTGGCGCGCCTTGGCAAGGGGCAAATTCAGTCTTCTTTGCCGCCCGTAACCTCGGCAGCGATTTCCTCGGGCAGGGCGGGGCGCCCCGGCACTGCATAGCCATCGCCGAACCATTGCGAGAGGTCGCGATCGCGGCACCGGCTCGAACAGAAAGGTGCGTGCTCTTCGCTGCGCGGGTTTTTGCAGATCGGGCAGGGCTTGGCGGGTTTAGTCATGTTCCACGATCTGGGCGGTGGCCGCTTCTATCGC
>CAMYIQ010000251.1 GCA_947258465.1 uncultured Erythrobacter sp. | reverse complement strand
GTGATTATCGTCGAGAATAGTGTGGCACGTCTTGCGGCCAGACAGGAGCATGAGGGCCGGCTCCTGACACTTGGCGAACGGCTGACGGAAACGCGGCTTGCCGCGCAGGAGATGATCAAGCCGACTGTCTATGGTCAGGCGATTATCCTTCTGGTGTTCGCACCGTTGCTGACCTTCACCGGAGTCGAGGGCAAGACGTTCTCGCCGATGGCCATCACGGTCATGCTGGCGCTCGCGTCGGCATTCGTACTCTCGCTGACTTTCGTCCCGGCGATGATCGCGATCCTGCTGAACAAAAAACTGACGGAGAAGGAAGTCAAACCGATCCGGATGGCCAAGGAACGCTATGGGCCTCTTGTCCGCAAAGCCATCGCCCGCCCTTGGCCGGTGATCGGGGCCGGTGCCGGCATTTTTGCCGTTGCTGCTCTGGTGTTCAGTTTCCTTGGCAGCGAGTTTACGCCGCAGCTCGACGAGCGCGATATCGCGGTGCAATCATTGCGAATCCCTTCCACATCTCTCGAGCGGTCTCTGGCGATGCAGCGGCGAGTAGAAGATCGATTGGAGGAATTTCCGCAAGTGCAGCTGGTATTCTCACGTACCGGTACTGCGGAAGTGGCCAGCGACCCGATGCCGCCCAACGCCTCCGATGCGTATGTGATCCTGAAGCCGCGCGATGAATGGCCTGACCCGGATCTTTCGAAAGACGATCTGGTGGCAGAAATGGAGAGTGCTCTGGGAGGCCTGGTTGGCAATCTCTATGAGTTCAGCCAACCAATCGAACTTCGCTTCAACGAACTGATCGCTGGCGTGCGCGGCGATGTCGCGGTCAAGATCTACGGCGACGATCTGAGCGCCATGACCTCGGCAGCGAACGGGGTCGCCGGCATCTTGCGCGAGGTCGAGGGAGCTGCGGATGTCAAAGTCCAGCAGGTCACCGGGTTCCCGACGCTTGATATTGCCTTCGATCGTCCAACGATCGCTCGATATGGGCTGAAGGTCGAAGACGTCGCTCAATCCGTCGCAATTGCTTTGGGCGGGCGGCCTGCCGGACTCGTGTTTGAAGGCGATCGAAGGTTCGAGGTCGTCGTTCGGCTTTCGGATGCGACACGCGATGATTTCGATCAGCTTGGTGCATTGCCGGTGCTGCTTCCGAACGGAGCAACCATACCGCTGCGCTCGGTCGCTGAATTCCGGGTTGTGGATGGCCTTGCCGAAGTCCGCCGTGAACAGGGACGCAGGCTGGTGATCGTTTCCTCCAATGTGCGCGAGCGCGATCTTGGATCCTTCGTTGAGGAAGCGAGGGCGAATGTCGAGGCGCAGGTCGAATTGCCCGCTGCAGCCTTTATCGAGTGGGGCGGTCAATACCAGAACCTGCAAGCTGCGCAGGAACGGTTGCAGATCGTTATCCCGATCGCTTTCGCGGTTATTCTCCTGTTGCTCTATATGGCAGTCGGAGGCTGGGTTCCCGCTCTGGCTGTTTTCAGCGCGATCCCGCTCGCCCTCGCTGGCGGCATCTTCTCGCTGGCTCTGCGCGGAATGCCGTTTTCGGTTTCGGCGGCAGTCGGGTTCATCGCCCTCTCGGGCGTGGCGACCCTCAACGGTCTCGTGATGGTGACTGCAATACGCCAGCGTCTGGACAAGGGGATGGCGCTCGATGAGGCCATTGTGGAAGGCGGACTGGCGCGTTTGCGTCCAGTATTGATGACCGCTCTGGTCGCGTCGCTCGGGTTTGTCCCCATGGCGATCGCGACCGGTACCGGAGCGGAGGTTCAACGGCCTCTAGCAACGGTGGTCATTGGCGGTCTGATCACCGCCACTGCGCTCACCTTGTTCGTCCTTCCCGCGATCCTGAAGCTCGTCTTCGCCACCAGAAAGGATGACCGGACGTGGCGTCAACGCTGGTGGGACCGCCTGCGCCGCAACGTCACTCCCGAGGAACGGCAAGAGCTGCAAGAGGTTACGTGAATGGAGAGCATCAATGATTAGTAGCCAGCTCAGAGTGACTCTTGCCGGCGCCCTGATACTTTCAAGTGTTCCAGCATCGGCGCAGGATCAGAGCACGCTTGTTCCGATCGCCGGTGTCTGGAGCCTTGGTGAAACGCGGTCTTGTGATAGCGGACCGGCCTGGGTGTTTTTCGCAGATGGCTATTATGCCGAAGTGCAGCTTCCGGACGGTGCCCCCGCCGCCGTCGGAATTTGGCGAGACGAGGGCGATGCCATCGCTTACACCCACGCGCACATGCCATTCGAAGGTCATGAACGGCCGATGCGGGTTCGTCATCTTACCATCGAAGAGCGCACCGCCGAAAAACTGACAACCCGCAGTTATCGCGGTGTCACGCGCACGTTTCACCGCTGTCCAGCGAATTCTCTGAAAGTGCCGGCAGGTCAGGACGCACATTGACGCTTTCGTTACGCAATATGCGGGCTTCGCTAGTCCCTTTTAGGGTTTCGCGAACCTGCAAGCTTACGGGTCTGCGGCACCGGGAGCGGTCAATTTCCAATGGGAAGCAATAGGCAATGACGCGAACCATCGAACTCGAAGTCTCACCGCTCCTTCCCGACCTCCCGAGCGAAACAGACCATTGCATCGCTCGCTTGCAGTCTTTGCTCAACTCGCGGATCGGCGTGCACGAGGTCACGATATTGCCGGGCGAGAAAAATGCATCCGCTCGACTAGCGATATCATACGATGCCGATCGCCTGACTGTCCCCCGCATCAAGGAGTTGGCCCATGTGGCCGGAGCGGAAATCTCCGAACGCTACGGACACGTTGTCTGGCAAGCCGATGGCATCAATTCCACCCGCCGTGCCCAAACGGTCGCGGACCTGCTGGCGAGCAAACCCGGTATCCTCGAAGCAAATGCTGATGCGAGCGGGAGGTTCGTTGCCGAATACGACCGTCAGCTAACCGATGAGCCTACGATTGCTGGCGAGCTCAAGAACCTCGGCGTGTCGGTTCTGGCGGG
The DNA here is from genome assembly GCA_947258465.1 of uncultured Erythrobacter sp. Lineage (GTDB taxonomy): Bacteria > Pseudomonadota > Alphaproteobacteria > Sphingomonadales > Sphingomonadaceae > Qipengyuania. The sequence continues at coordinate 2,019 of CAMYIQ010000251.1, read as the reverse complement.
CGATGTCGTCAGGAACGCCGAGCACTCCTCCAAAGACCATAGTCACGATGATGAAGATCATGCCGGACACAGTCATGGCGGAATCTTCGGCGCGAACACCGAACTCTATTTCTCGCTCGCCTCGGGCGCATTTCTCGCGACCGGGTTCGGGATTGAGAAACTATGGTCTGGGCATCCCGGATGGCTGCCATTCGCATGCTATCTCGCGGCGTATTTCTTTGGCGGATTCTTTACCGTCCGAGAGGCGTGGGACAATTTGCGCCTGCGCCGGTTTGAAATCGACAGCCTCATGCTTGTCGCCGCTGCAGGCGCCGCCTTTCTCGGGGAATGGGCCGAAGGCGCGCTATTGCTGTTTCTGTTCAGTTTCGGCCACGCGCTCGAACACTACGCGATGGGGCGCGCTAAGAGGGCGATCGAGGCGCTCGCCGAGCTCGCGCCGGAAACGGCACGAGTAAAACGTGGGGATGACGTCGTTGAGGTTCCGGTCGAGGAGCTGGCGCTAGGCGACGTGGTAATCGTGCGTCCGAACGAACGCCTTCCGGCTGACGGTTTCATCCTGGACGGCGTCAGTGCCATCAATCAGGCTCCGGTGACCGGTGAAAGCGTGCCGGTCGACAAGAGCGCGGTTTCGAATGTCGCTTCTGCGCGCGCAAATCCTGACAATCTTGCGGATGACAATCGCGTCTTTGCGGGGACGATCAACGGATCGGGCGCGCTCGAAGTGGAAGTGACCCGGCGATCGAGCGATACGACCCTCGCCAAGGTCGTCCAAATGGTGAGCGAAGCCGAGGCTCAGCAATCTCCTACCCAGCGTTTCACGCAGCGCTTTGAGCGAATTTTTGTGCCCGCCGTGCTCGCTCTGGCCGGCCTGCTCCTTTTCGCCTGGGTTGTCATCGACGAGCCGTTCCGCGACAGTTTTTACCGGGCGATGGCGGTGCTTGTGGCTGCCAGCCCCTGCGCTTTGGCGATCGCGACCCCGAGCGCGGTCTTGTCCGGAGTGGCCAGAGCAGCACGCAGCGGCATTCTGGTAAAGGGCGGCGCGCCGCTCGAGGATCTCGGTGCGCTCAAAGCCATCGCTTTCGACAAGACCGGTACGCTTACAAAAGGTGAGCCCCGGATTACCGATGTTGTGGCAGCGCCCGGCGTGGCGGAACGAGAGTTGCTTGCGATTGCGTCCGCCGCCGAAAGCCTGAGCGATCATCCTCTGGCACAGGCGATCGTCAAGGATGGCCGCGAGCAGCTCGGCGATGAGACACTGCCCAAAGCGCGCGATCTTGAAAGCTTCACAGGCAAGGGCATCACCGCAATTGTTGGCGGTGAGCGGGTGTGGATCGGCAAGCTCGAGATGTTTGGCCAAGACGGCGTTCCTTCGCTCAGTGAGGGCCTGTCGGGAGAAATCGAGGCCATGCGCGAGCGCGGGCGGACAACAATGGGCGTTCGCTCGGAAACGCGCGATCTTGGAGCGATCGGTTTGCTCGACACGCCGCGGGCGGCAGCAAAGGCGACGCTCGAAGCGTTACGCGGCCTCGGGATCACCCGAATGATCATGATCTCGGGTGACGATCAAAGAGTGGCCGATGCGGTTGGAAAGGATGTCGGCCTCGACGAGGCCTGGGGCAATCTCATGCCCGACGACAAGGTCGAGGCCATCCGCAAGCTTGCCGGTCAGGACAAGGTTGCGATGGTCGGAGACGGGGTCAACGATGCTCCGGCTATGGCGAATGCCACCGTCGGGATTGCAATGGGTGCCGCAGGCTCGGATGTCGCGCTGGAGACAGCCGATGTCGCCCTTATGGCAGATGATCTTGCCCGGCTGCCTTTCGCCGTCGATCTGAGCCGGCAGACCCGCTCGATCATCCGGCAGAACATGATCGTCAGTCTCGGAATTGTCGCTGTGCTTATCCCGGCGACCATTTTCGGTCTCGGGATAGGCCCCGCTGTCGCGGTTCACGAAGGTTCGACATTGATCGTGGTCGCCAACGCGCTCCGGCTTCTGGCGTATAAAGAGAAGAGCGGTGC
>CAMYIQ010000250.1 GCA_947258465.1 uncultured Erythrobacter sp. | reverse complement strand
GAACAGGCGGAATTCCCAAACCCACAGGAAAAGGGCGAAGAAGGCGCCACCGAACAGCAAACCCGAAACCGTGCTGCCCAACCCGAAGGCGAGACTGGTGAAGGTGTCCCTGGGTTCGTAGGCCTCGGGCCGCTTGCGCCAGGCCCAGATCATTTCGATCAGAACCAGCGCGACGAAACCCGGCACGGCGTATTCGGTGGGCGAGAAATCGGGCATGATGTCTATGTCCTTATCGCCTCTATCGTTCGAACCCAAGCCATTGAATCGTCGAGCACGAGGCGCGCCTCGCCATAGTGTTTTTCGGCCGTATCGATGACCAGCGCGGACCCGTCGTCATGCACCCGGGCCGCAGGGGTGAGGATGCGTCCCGCAAAATGCCCGCCATGGGGCCGAAGCAGCAACACACGCCCGGCTGCATCGCGCATCAGCGCGCCCTTGCCATGGCGATCCAGCCCGATCGCGACCGGCTCGTATCCGCTGACGGCTTCGTCGGCCGCAATGCGCGCCGCCTTTTCGTCCGCAAGACGCGGGGCGGGGCCGAGCTTGAGCCAATAGGCCAATCCCGCCAGCGCAAGAATGGCGAGCAGCGAACCGGCGAATTGTAGCAGGGCGGGGGCGATCTCCATCACATGCATGGATTGGCATGTTGTACACTTTACGGCAAGCAGACCGCGAAAGGGAGATGCCGATGAAGTCGTTTGCCATTCTCGCCGCTGGCGCTGCAGTAATCGCCACCCCGGTATTCGCACAGAATGCCGATCCGATTCTTCAGGTCGAGGCGCAGCAGGAACGAACCGAGCGCGTGGCTCAGCAGATCTGGGAGTTTGCCGAACTCGGCTATCTCGAAACCCGTTCGAGCGGGCTGCTGGTCGATGAATTGCAGCGCGAGGGATTTTCGATCCGCCAAGGCGTGGCGGAAATTCCCACGGCGTTCGTGGCCGAATGGGGCGAGGGCGGACCGGTCATCGGCCTGTTGGCCGAATTCGACGCCCTGCCGGGCATCAACCAGTCCTCCGCCCCGACGCGCGATCCGGTCGCGGGAAAACATGCGGGTCACGCCTGCGGACACAACCTCTTCGGTGCCGGATCGCTGAGCGCGGCAATCGCTATTCGCAACTGGCTCGAGGCGACCGGTACACCGGGCCGGGTGCGGCTCTATGGCACGCCGGCGGAAGAAGGGGGATCGGGCAAGGTCTATATGGCCCGGGCCGGCCTGTTCGACGATGCCGATTTCGTGATCGACTGGCACCCTGCCGACCGGAATTCAGCGGCCTCCCGCAAAAGCCTCGCCAACCGTTCGGGCAAGTTCCGCTTCCGCGGGGTTTCGGCGCATGCGGCCGGTGCTCCGGAAAGGGGCCGGAGCGCGCTCGACGGGGTCGAAGCGATGAACATGATGGTCAATATGATGCGCGAACATACGAGTATGGACACGCGCATTCACTACGTCATCACCGAGGGCGGCAAGGCGCCCAATGTGGTCCCCGATTTCGCCGAGGTTTTCTACTATGTCCGCCATTCGGATGCGGACGAGGTTCGCGCCCTGTGGCCGCGTATCGAAGCGGCGGCCAAGGGTGCGGCCATGGGCACGGGCACCGAGGTCGACTGGGAAATCATCCACGGCAACAACCCGACGCTGCCGCTCCAGTCGCTTCAACGGATGATGGATGACAAGCTCCGGGGGCTGGAACCGATTGAATATACCCCCGACGAACTGCAATGGGCCGCGTCGATCCGCGAAAGCCTGGGCGAGGACGCGCCCGAATTGGCGCAGGCGCGGCAGGTCGAAGACTATGCCGTCCTGACCGGATACGGTTCGACCGATGTCGGCGATGTCAGCCGCGCGGTTCCCACTGTCAGCGTACGCACCGCAACCTGGGTGCCGGGCACGGCCGCGCACAGTTGGCAAGCGGTTGCCGCGAGCGGACACAGTTACGGCACCAAGGGCACACAGCACGCGGCCAAAGCGATGGTGCTTGCGGCAGTGGAACTCTACACCAGCCCGCAATTGCGCGAGACGGCGAAGGCCGAGTTCGCCGAGGCCAGGGGCGCGGACTATGTGTACGAATCGCTGCTCGGCGATCGCAAGCCGCCGCTCGACTATCGCAAGTAGTCAGCCCCGCGCGCGGGCGGCGAACATATCCATTGCCGGGCGGACCGGGCTGACATCGTAACCGGCTGCCGCGGCGGCTTCGCCGATGGTTTCCGGATCAGAGCCGCTGCGCGCACGAGCCAGCGACCACAGCAATGTCGAGCGCGTCCCCGAACGGCAGAAACCCAGCACCGACCCTTTGGCGGTCGCGAGTGCTTCCTGAAGCGCCTCGACCTGAGGTTCGCTGAAGCCCGCGCTGCCGATCGGGATTGCGATATAATCCATCCCTGCCGCCCGCGTCGCCGCTTCTATATCGGCACCCGGCGGCTGGTCGGGGGCCTCGCCATCGGGGCGGTTGTTGACCACCAGCGTTATTCCCATGGCGGCGGCTTCCGAAATTTCCCGCGGTGTGACCTGAGGGCTTGCGTAGAAATCGTCGGACAGTTTCCTGAATTCGCTCATCGTGTCTCTCCCTGCGCCTGGGCCAGTTTCGCCGCTCGCCGATTGCGCTGAACTATGTTGAGAATCTCGACCCCGACGGAGAAGCCCATCGCGGCATAAATGTATCCCTTGGGCACATGGAAGCCGAAGCCGTCGGCGATCAGAACCAGGCCGATCATCACCAGGAAAGCCAGGGCGAGCATCACCAGCGTGGGATTTTTCTCGATGAATTTCGCCAGCGGATCGGCGGCGACCATCATGATGCCGACGGTTATTACGACTGCGGTGACCATGATCGGGATTTCGTTCGTCATCCCCACTGCGGTGAGTATCGAATCGACCGAAAAGACGATGTCGATGGCGACGATCTGGACGATGACCGTGCCGAAGGTGGCCTTTGCGGCAGCGGCGACGCCGGGAGTCTTGTCGAGCAGATCGCCCGAATCGTCTTCCGGCTCCATCGAGTGATGGATTTCCTTGGTCGCCTTCCACAGCAGGAAAAGCCCGCCGGTTAGAAGAATGAGATCGCGGCCTGAAAAAGCGGTTTCGAAACTGACCTTATTGGTCCCTTCGACCGGTGGGCCGACGATGCCGAGATCGAAGATCGGGGTCTGCAGCGTGACCAGCCAGCCGATCAGCATCAGCAGGGCAATTCGCATGATCAGCGCCAGCGCCAGCCCGATGCGCCGGGCGCGTTGCTGCTGATGTTCGGGGAGCTTGTTCGAAAGAATCGCGATGAAGATCAGGTTGTCGACACCCAGCACGACCTCCAGTGCGATCAGGGTGAGCAGCGCCAGCCAGGCGGCCGGATCGGAAACCAGAGCCAGTAAATCCATGATTTGTGCTGTGCCGAACGCTTCGGCTGCGTTCAAGACCTCTTTCACGCGCCATCGGCTTTGCGAAAATGTCACATTTTTGCGGTTTGCAGGCCATTACAGCTAAATCATTCGCGCATAGCCTTGTTTCGCGCTATGACGGATGCGCAAGGGAGGGTTTCGTGCCCGCCCGCGCCGGTACGGACCGCAGTCCTTCGTTTCGGTGGGTTCTGATTGTCGGGCTGCACGACAAGGTATTGTTCGAGTTATGGGTTACGACAGAGGGCGCCGCCGCGGGAAGGACAAGCGCGACGGTTTCGGCGATGACGGTTTCGATAATTTCGGTGGCCCCCCGGCCGATTTCGTGCCGCATGAAGCATTCCAAAAGGATCGGTTCGGAGGCGGTGATCGCGGCGGCGACCGCGGTGGTTTTGGCGGCGGAAATCGCGGCGGCGGTTTCGGTGGCGGTAACCGCGGCGGCGGCGGCGGTGGCGGCGGGTTCAACCGCATGCCTGCGCAGGTCGTCGGCACCGGCAAGGGAACGGTAAAGTTCTTCAACGGACAAAAGGGCTTCGGCTTCATCCAGCAGGATGGCGGCGGTGAGGACGTTTTCGTTCACATAAGCGCGGTCGAACGTGCCGGTCTCGAAGGTCTCGCGGAAGGGCAGGAACTGGAATTCAACCTCGTCGATCGCGGCGGTAAGGTGTCGGCGCAGGACCTGCAGATTGTTGGCGATGTCATTCCCGTGGAATCGCGCGGCGGTGGTGATCGCGAATCGGCTCCGCGTCGCGAACTGACGGGCGAAAAGGCCACCGGGACGGTCAAGTTCTTCAACTCGATGAAGGGTTTCGGCTTCCTCACCCGCGATGACGGGCAACCCGATGCGTTCGTGCATATCAGTGCGGTGGAGCGGTCGGGTCTCGCCGGCATCAATGAAGGCGAGCGCTACGAATTCGACCTCGAGGTCGATCGACGCGGCAAATATTCGGCGGTCAACCTCGTTCCCGCACAGGACTGAGGCAACGCGTCCCCGCGATCCGGTTTGACCCGGCGCGCGATACGCAATAGATCGCCGACAAACACGCAAATGGCGGTTCCCTCGGGGCCGCCATTTGTCTTTCGCCCGATACCGCACCTACCAAGAAGTGCCGCTGGAGGACCCATGTCGATTTCGCCGCTGATGCCCGTCTATCCCCGCTGCGGGGTCCGCCCGGTCGAGGGCGATCACTGCCATCTGATCGATGAGGACGGTACGCGCTATCTCGATTTCGCCAGCGGTATCGCAGTCAACCTGCTCGGCCACAGCCATTCCGGCCTGATCGGCGCGATCCAGAAGCAGGCCGAGACGCTGATGCATGTGTCCAACCTTTACGGCAGCCCCCAGGGCGAGGCGCTGGCGCAGCGCCTGGTCGACAAGACTTTCGCGGACACGGTATTCTTCACCAATTCCGGTGCCGAAGCGGTCGAAACCGCGATCAAGACCGCACGCGCCTATCATCAGCACGAAGATGGCGATGCCAATCGCACCGAACTGATCACCTTCACCAACGCCTTCCACGGCCGCACGATGGCGACCATCAGCGCTTCGAACCAGGAAAAGATGCACAAGGGCTTCATGCCGCTGCTCGCCGGGTTCCAATACGCCGAATTCGACAATCTCGACCACGCGAAGTCGCTGATGAGCGACAAGACTGCCGGCTTCCTCGTCGAACCGATCCAGGGCGAGGGCGGTATTCGCCCCGGCAGTGAGGAATTTATCCGCGGCCTGCGCCAACTGGCCGACGAGAACGACCTCATGCTGGTCTTCGACGAAGTTCAGTGCGGCGTGGCGCGCACGGGCAAACTCTATGCTTATGAACATTACGGCATCGCGCCCGACATCATGGCCAGCGCCAAGGGTATCGGCGGCGGCTTCCCGCTGGGGGCATGCCTCGCGACCGAAAAGGCTGCGCGCGGCATGGGCTTTGGCACGCATGGCTCGACCTATGGCGGCAACCCGCTGGCGATGGCGGCGGGCAAGGCGGTGATGGATGCCGTCGCCAATGACGAATTTCTCGCCGAAGTAACCGAGAAGGGCGAGCGGCTGCGCAGTCGCCTCGAACAGTTCATCGGTAATTATCCCGACCTGTTCGAGCTGGTCCGGGGCAAGGGTTTGATGCTCGGCGTCAAGATGAAGGTCGAAAGCCGCCCCTTCTTCGTTCACTTGCGCGACAATCACCAACTGCTGACGGTGGCGGCGGGCGACAACACTTTGCGGGTGCTGCCGCCGCTGGTGGCAGGCGATCCCGAATTCGACGAATTCTTCGACAAGCTTTCGGCCGGTGCCGCAAGCTACACCCCGGCCGGCTGAACGGAGCGAGACGATGCCGCACTTCCTCGACCTTTCGGATGCAGGCGGGGATGCGATCGCCGCCATGATCAACGATGCGCAGGACCGCAAGGCGGCGCGGCAGGCTTGGCCCAAGGGCCGGCCCGATGCCGATGCGCCGCTCGCGGGCCATGTGCTCGGCATGATCTTCGAGAAGAACTCCACCCGCACGCGGGTTAGTTTCGACATTGCCATGCGTCAGCTTGGCGGAACGGCGTTGATTCTCGATTCGGGCACCAGCCAGCTCGGGCGCGGCGAGAGCATTGCCGATACCGCGCGGGTGCTCAGCCGGATGGTCGATGCAATCATGATTCGCACCGACGATCACGCCAAGGCGCTGGAGATGGCGCACCATGCGACGGTTCCGGTCATCAACGGTCTGACCGATCGTTCGCATCCGTGTCAGATTGTCGCCGACCTTCTGACCATGATCGAACATGGCAAGGCCTTGCCCGGTCTCGAACTGGCCTGGTTGGGCGATGGCAACAATGTGCTGCACTCGATTCTCGAGGCGGCCGCGCTGATGAAGTTCAATGTGCGGATCGGCGCGCCGAAAGGCTACGAACCCGAACCCGAATTCGTCGAAATGGCACGCGCGGGTGGGGCGCACGTCACCCTGACCGAAGATGCGGATGAAGCTGTGGCCGGGGCGGATATCGTGGTGACCGATACCTGGGTTTCGATGGGGCAGGAGCATGTTCACGACAAGCTTGCGGCCATGGCGCCGTTCCAGGTTTCCAATCGGCTGATGGGATTGGCAAAGCCCGATGCCAAATTCCTCCATTGCCTCCCCGCCCATGTCGGCGAGGAGGTGACGGAGGACGTGTTCGAAAGCGACCAGTCGGTCGTGTTCGACGAGGCCGAGAACCGCATCCATGCGCAAAAGTCGGTTCTGCTCTGGTGTTTCGATAAAATCTGACAGGCGGCGGCGCACTCTACCAATCCGCGAAGGGGCGCCCCATATGGCGGCGATGGACGCTACTCCCCAGACTACACCCGAAACCTATTCCGGACGCTTGCTCGCCTTCACCATTCCCACGCGCCATGCGCGTGGCCGCCTGGTACGGCTCGACCGGACGCTCGACGACATTCTCACCGCGCATGACTATCCTGCACCGGTGACCCATTTGCTCGCGGAAGCGCTGGTGCTGGCGGTGCTGATGGGGGGACTGGTCAAGGATGATGGCTCGCAAGTCACCTTGCAGGCGCAGACCGAAGCGGGCGCGGTCAGCCTGCTGGTGTGCGATTACAAGGGCGGGGAGCTTCGGGGCTATGTCGAGTTCGACGCGGCAAGGCTGGCCGAACTGGGTGCCAATCCTTCGCTCTTCGCGCTCTTCGGCAAGGGCTACCTGGCCATCACGTTCGATCTGGCGGGCGGTCGGGGCCGGTACCAGGGCATCGTACCCCTGGAAGGCGATAACCTTTCGGAGGCTTGCGAGCGCTATTTCTATCAGTCGGAGCAAGTGCCTACGCTGATTCGCTGCGCGGTACGGTCGGATGGAAAGGGGGTAAGCGCAGCCGGACTGTTGGTGCAGCATCTGCCGGAAGGCGAAGAGGGACGCGAGCGCCTGCACAGCAAGCTCGATCATCCCGAATGGGAACATGTGGCCATTCTCGCAGGATCGCTGCGCCATGACGAATTGCTGGATTCCGCGCTCTCGCTCGAGGCCATCGCCTGGCGCCTGTTTCACGAGGAGGATGAGGTTCGCATCCAGCCGGGCGCGGAAATCTCGAAAGGCTGCCGTTGCTCGGTCGATCACTATCGCGAGGTGCTTGGACGTTTTCCGGAAGAGGACCGCAGGGAAATGCGCGACGAAAACGGGATCGTCATGGTCGACTGCGCATTCTGCTCGAAGCAGTTCGGGATCGAAATCTGACCGGCGTGTCGTTGTTATACAACAGTTCATCGTGATTGTGCTGTAATGATCACGAATCACGGGCGCGTCTGAACTTACGGACGAAAGGTGAATTTCGACATGGCTCGCAAACGGGCATTTTTTCTGGCGGCGCTCGCGGCGCCGCTTGCGGTACTCGCCGCTCCGGCTATCGCGCAGGCTTCATTGGACATGCTCGACAGCCTCGATCGGGGCGGTTGGGAAGTCCGCTACCGCGATGGCAGCGCCGCGCGCAAGGTGTGCGTGCGCACCGGGCGCGAATTCATCCAGTTGCGCCATCCCGACAGCGCCTGCAACCGCTTCGTCGTCGACGACAGCGCCAGCGATGTGACTGTCCAATATACCTGCCGAGGCAACGGGTATGGACGTACTCACATCCGCAAGGAAACGGCCTCGTTGGTCCAGATCGAAAGCCAGGGGATTTCCGGCGGCAAACCGTTCCAGTTCACGGCCGAGGCACGCCGGACCGGCGGCTGCGGCTGATCGGCGCCTTGCAGGCTCGCGCGCTTGCGAATAGCGAGCCTGCATGAGTTCATCGCAATTTTCCGGTCCTGCCGTAGTCCTGCTCTCGGGGGGACTCGATTCCATGGTCACTGCAGCTATCGCTCGCGAACGGGGGATGGCGGTGCATGCCCTTACGATCGATTATGGTCAGCGCCATGTGTGCGAGTTGCAGTCGGCCCAGGCGATCGCGGAAAGGCTTGGCGTTGAGCGCCACGTTGTCCTCCCCCTCGATCTCAGGCGCTTCGGCGGATCGGCGCTGACCGACGATATCGACGTGCCAAAGAGCGGCGTCGGAAACGACATCCCCGTTACCTATGTTCCGGCACGCAATCTCGTCTTCCTGGCCCTGACCACCGCCTTTGCCGAAACATCGGATTCGCGCGATATCTTCATCGGCGTCAATGCACTCGATTATTCAGGCTATCCGGATTGTCGGCCGGAATTCATCGCCAGTTTTGCCGAAACCGCGCGACTGGGAACGAAACAGGGCGTGGAAGGGCGGCCGTTCACCATCCACGCGCCACTGCAAGATATGTCGAAAGCTGACATTGCGCGCGAATGCTACAGGCTGGATCTCGACCCCGCGTGGAGCTGGTCCTGCTACGATCCCACTGCCGATGGAATTGCCTGCGGGGCCTGCGATTCGTGCCGCCTGCGGCGAAAAGGCTTTGCCGAGGCGGGCCTTGCCGATACCACGCCCTACGCAGAAAAAAGCCACGACCCAGGGGAGTAGGGAATTGAACCAAGCGAAGGATGCCGCAACGCCGAGCGACGACACAGCCGGCGCCGGCACGGACAAGGTACCCGCCTATAGCTGGTATGCGCTTGGTGTACTCGTTCTCATCTACGTTCTGAACTTCATCGACCGGCAGATCCTTTCGATCCTGGCGAATGATATCAAGGCCGATCTCGGCGTCGAGGATGACTATCTCGGCTTTCTCTATGGAACCGCCTTCGCGGTATTCTATGCCCTGTTCGGCATCCCGCTCGGCAAGCTTGCCGATAGCTGGAAGCGGGTCCGGCTGATGAGCCTCGGCCTTGCCCTGTGGTCGACGATGACGGCCCTGTCGGGTTTCGCGAAGAACGCTACCACATTGACCGTGGCACGCATTGGCGTCGGCGTGGGCGAGGCCACGGCCAGCCCTTCGGCCTATTCGCTCATCTCCGACTGGTTTCCGGCGCGGCTGCGTGCGACCGCCCTCGCGATCTATTCGTCGGGCCTTTATATCGGCGGCGGGATCTCGCTGCTGATCGGGGGGCTCATTGTCGAGAACTGGAACGCCGCCTATCCCGAAGGCGGTCCGCTGGGTCTGGCTGGCTGGCAAGCGGCATTCCTCGCGGTTGGCCTGCCGGGGATCGCTCTCGCGCTATGGGTCCTAACGCTGCGCGAACCCGTACGGGGCGCGATAGACGGGCTGCCCACCCCGGAAGATAAGGAGCCTTTTCGCGGTTTCGTCCGCGAACTCTTCCAGGTGATCCCGCCCTTCACGGTTTTCGGGGCGGCCGGACGCGGAGCGGGCGCATTGGGGCTGAACCTGCTTGGTGCCGCATTCTTCGCCGCACTGGCCTGGGCGCTGTGGCGCTGGACGGGCGTCCTCGAACAGTGGCTGTTTCTCGGCGTCGGATATTACGCCGTGTTCAGTTGGGCCATGGGCCTGCGCGCGCGCGACCTGCCGACCTTCAGACTGACTTGGGGGTCGCCCGCGTTCCTGTCCGTGATCCTGGGCTATGGAACGGTCGCGTTCATGGCCTATGCCGTATCCTATTGGGGCGCGCCCTATGCCGAACGCGCGTTGGGGGTGAACAAGACCGATCTCGGCTGGTTCCTGGGCGCCCCGGCGGCCGTGGCGGGTTTTCTGGGGGTCATCCTCGGCGGTAGAATGGCCGACTTCCTGCTCGAACGAAGACCCGAAGGGCGCATCTGGGTCATCCTGTTCGGCCTTGTCGCGCCTATTCCGGCCATATGGATCGCTTATACGACCGATGATGTAGTGCTGTTTTATATCGGGGCGTTCTTCGCTCAGTTGCTGAGTGCATCGGCACTGGGTGCGGCCGCGGCCTCCAGCCAGGCACTGGTTCTGCCGCGCATGCGCGGACTCGCGACGGCGACCTTCTTCCTCTCCACTACCCTGATCGGGCTGGGGCTTGGACCGTTCATGGCCGGCTACGTGTCGGCGACCAATGGCGACGATCTATCGATCGGCGTGCTTTCCACTCTGGTGGCCGCCCCATTCGGGCTGGTATTGCTGATCGCCGCGCTGAAGCTCGTGCCGGGTGCCGCTTCGAGCGTGGTCGAGCGTGCGCGCGAGGCAGGGGAGCCGGTCTAGGCGCGTTTCAGAACGCCGCAAGCGACCCGCGCACCGGCACGGCCGGTAGGATCGGTGCGATAATCGTCGGCGCCCGCGTGGACGACGACAGCAGTGCCGTCCGAATCGAAAATGTCGTCCAGGATCGCGTCGGCGTTGCCCTGAAGGACGATTTCGGCGCTACCGGTGCCGTTGGCGCCAATCGCGAGATTGGGCATATCCCCCAAGTGCTTGCCGCCAGGCGAAAGCTTGCCATGTGTGGCACCGCGCGGATTGAGATGGCCGCCCGCGCTCTTGAAATCGGGGGCCGTGCACCGGCCGGTGGTATGGAGGTGAAAGCCATGGTCCCCCTCAGCCATGCCCACGGCAGCCACCGCGACGGTAAGAGTCTGGCCGGCCCGAAGTAACTGAACGGTTCCGGCGGGCAAGCCGTTGGCGAAGCGAAGGGTGGTTTCGCCAACCCGGTCGTTCGGCAGGCTTTCGACCGTGGCACATGCGCCGAGAGTGAGCGCGGCGAGCGGGAACAGCAGCGAACGAAATGTCATGGCGGTCCTCTTGGTTTTAAGGTCGGTTTCCTTCTGCCAACGAAAAAGGGGCCGGATTGCTCCGGCCCCTCTTACTTTTGGCGTTACGCCCTTCGCTTACATGCCCGAACCCGGACCGTAAGTGATTTCGACGCGACGGTTTTGCAGTTCGCGAACACCGTCGGCAGTCGGGACGCGCGGCTGCGATTCACCGAACGCTTCGCTGGTGATCCGGCCATCCGGAATACCGCGTGAGCTCAGGTAACCACGGACCGAGTCGTTACGCCGTTCGGCGAGACCCATATTGTAGGTTACGGAACCCGAACGGTCGGTGTGACCGGCCAGCATCACCGAGGCAGTGCCGCAGTTGGCGTAGGCCGAAACCGCATTGTCGAGGATCGTCGCTGCTTCCGGAGTGAT
>CAMYIQ010000249.1 GCA_947258465.1 uncultured Erythrobacter sp. | reverse complement strand
GGCCGCTGGCTTCCTGACCCGCGACAGCCGCGTGGTCGAGCGTAAGAAGTACGGCCGCGCCAAGGCACGCCGCAGCTTCCAGTTCTCGAAGCGCTAAGGCTTTACCCGATTATCCGATCACCAAGGGGGCGGTTCCGCGAGGAGCCGCCCTTCTTCTTTGCGCGCCTGACTAGCGTTGCAACAGCATAATGCCCCAGGCCAGCGCAGTGCCGCCTATGAAGAGCGGCCAGGACCACCAGAAGTCGAACTGGTAAAGCTCCACCTTGAAAATCGCCAACTGCCCGCCCTTGGCCCCCTGCGACCCGATCGTCAGCGCCACTATCAGAGTTAGAATGGCGCCCAGCGGCACCGCCTTGACGAGTTCCATCGTTTAGCCCCCTTGCACAATTGCGCATCGTTTCGTGAACGCAAGCGCATTTCCAGAGCGGTGACGAACGGGATTAGTCTTGGTGGTTAATGGATGGGAGGATCCACGCGGGGGACTTGGCGCACCGGAGCAACCGGCTCACCCTCCTCTCGTGGCGGCAGCGCATTCTCCGGAACGTCGTCGATCTGCATGTCTTGTGTGTCCACATCCTGCAGATTGCGCACCTGGACGCTCAGTTTCTCGCCGTCCCATTCGATTTCATTGAAACTGGGCGGAGTCGATCGCGTGCGCTGGGACAAGGTGCCCGCGCCGATCATTCGAACCGGCCCTTCGGTGGTCTTCTCCATGATATCGAACGCATCGTGGACGTGACCTGACAGAACGGCTTCGACATTGCGTTTCGCCAGTTCGCGCAGCGCCTTGCCGCCATGTTTTGTAAGGGCCGTTCCCTGGGTCCCGACTTCACGCAAGGGATGGTGCACTGCCACTATCGCACGCGTCCCGCTGGGAAGAGCGTCGAGCGCGTCCAGACATCGCGCAAGCGCTCTGCCGCTTACCCACCCCTTCGACCAGTTGAGCCGCGGCTGCATGCGAACCGCCGTTTTGAGCGGGACAATCGCGAGTCTGCCCAGCTCGAGTTCTCTCTCGACCTTTTCCGCCATCCCGCAAAACCGCCTATAGGGCGCGAAAAACCGTTCGATCGGGTTGAAGTATGGCATGTCGTGATTGCCGACTTCGACCGTGACGGGCGCCTCTAACGAGTTGATCCAGCGAGTCGCCGCGGCAAACTCGCGATGCCTTGCTCGCATCGTCAAATCGCCTGTGATTGCGACCGCATCGGGCCGTTTTTCCGCGATTTCCTGTTTCACCCAGTCGAGCGCGCGATTGTTCTCCAGTCCGAAATGGATGTCGGAGAGATGAAAAATCCGCCGGAAGTCAGAAGCCATGGGATGTCGCTAGCAGGTCGACGGGGCAATCAGCTACAGTGAATTCCGCCTGCGGGGGGAGAGTTGCCGGCTCTCCATCGATCAGGACCTGCAAGGCTTCGCCGGCGCAGTTTTCCATTCGCACCCTATCGAGCAGACCCAGCCGTTCGTGAGGCCCTTCGCGAAATCGGCGTCGCAGAACCGCCCAGCCCTGCTGGAGGAAATCGCTGGCGCTTTCGGGACGATATCCGTCGACCTGCAGCCCGCGATGGCTGGGAGTCAATTCGATCAGCGGATAACCATTCTCATGGCCGATCGCGGGTTCGGCCAGACGCACGCGCGGTCCGCTGGCCGTCTCGGCAATGGCTTCGCCGGCACCTTGGGCCAAACCAGCAACGTCAAAGTCACGCATCGCCTCACGCACTTCCGCCCATGCCGTTCCAGGGCCTACCAGGAGACCGGCAAGCGCATTGCCTGCATCGCAATGCGCCATCATGGGGCGAACCGGACGGTAGGCGCCGCGCGCAATGCAATCGAGAATCTCCTCGCAAGCGACATCTCGGCCGTGAAGGCGCGCGCTCAAAAGGTTCATCGTGCCGCCGGGCAGGACCAAGACCTCACCATCCCATCCCGACATGGCCTCGATCACCGCGTTCAAACTGCCGTCACCGGTAAAGACGACCAGACGCTCCACGTCGTCGTCCCGCAGACTGTTCGGCATAGGCAAGGCCTCAGCGGGAAATTCGACGATCCGATCCGGAGACAACCCGCGGATGGCCAATGCGGCCAACAATGAATCGTACGCGGCATCACTATTGCTACCGCTGCGCGAATTGACGACCAACCAGGAACGTGGGGAGTCCATGACGATGAAGCGCCGAAACGCACGCCCGGTTCCCGCAGTCACATACGGCCATTCAGTATCAGCCACGCGGTTATTCCGTTGAGCAAGCTGTAAAACCCATATGCCCAGGCCGCTGCGGACCAGCCATGGCCGGCCAGAAGCATCGCCGTGAGCAGAACGACGAATTCGAAGGCCAGGGCAAATCGCCCTCCACCCGATCGGAAAGATGCGGGCAGCGTATCGAGCAAGGGATGGTCCGAATCGAGAACGGCCTTGTGAATCGCGAAATTCACGATTCCGAGGACAAAGATGATACCGAGCAACATGGGACGAGTGTCTTACGCTTGTCGTCCGCCGATAGCCAAATACCATTGGTCGGCAATTCTACGCTTCCGGTCAGATCGCTCCGTCGCCCGTCGAATGACAGATGCGATTACAGGTGTAGCCATGTAATACAGTTGGTGCGGCAGGCGCTCCCCCTCACCGATAAAGCCCGCCGCAGACCCGGAGATGATACCATGAAGACACCTCTCGCTACACTCGCCGCCCTGGGCCTCGCCCTGTCCGCCACCACGGCGCAGGCCGAATCGATAAGCATCCCCTACAAGGATCTCAATCTCGACACCGCCGCAGGGCAGAAGACTCTCGAACGGCGTATCGACAAGGCCGCCCGCAAGGTTTGCGGATATGATCGCCAACCTACCGGAAGTCGCATCCCCGATCTGTCCGTTCGCGCCTGTGTTAGCAAAGCCAAGACAGAAGCGGAGGCACAGTTCGCAAGCCTTATGGACAACCAGTCCTTGGGCGGCTGAAAAACCCCCAGTCCGCCCAACCACCGACCCCGGCCGGATGCAGTCCCCCGGCCGGGGTCACCTTTTTGCAGGCCGCATACAAGCGGACAGATGGCAGGTCATGCGCACCGCCGCTCGGCATGTCGGGCACGCGCCTCTGACACGCTTTGCCAGGTGGAGTATGTTTGGCGGTGAAAACCGGCGGGCGAGCCTCTAGCGCCCGGCCATCGCTTTTACTTTCGGCAGATAGGTTCGGCCGATCCGCAGCGCCTCCCCGTCGGCAAGCTCGACCGACCAAACCCCCAGACCATCATGCCGCAGGCCGGTAATGCGATCTCGGCGAAGAATGGTCGAGCGGTGAATGCGGATGAATTTCGCGGGGTCCAACCGCTTTTCCAGCCCGGCAATGGTCTGCAGGAGAAGATAAGTCCTCGCCGCTTCCCCTTCCCCGACATGCAGGCGGACATAGTCGCGCTCCGCATCGATCCGGCCGACTTCGGAGGTGGCAATGCGGATCAATTCCGAGCGGTGCGGGATCCACAGCTCTTCCAGCCAGGAACTGTCCGTTCTCTCGCCTTCGCCTCGCCGGGCGATCGCGCGCGCCACGGCCCGCTCAAGCCGCTCGGGCTTGACCGGCTTGAGCACATAATCGACGGCATCCAGATCGAAAGCTTCGACCGCGTAATTGTCATGCGCGGTTACGAAGACCACCGCCGGTCGCTCCGCTTTCTTGGCCAGCGATTTGGCCACGGACATTCCGTCCACTTCCGGCATGGTCATGTCGAGCAAGATGAGGTCGGGCTTCAGCGCATCGACCAGACGCAGCGCCTGCGCACCATCGCTGGCGGTGCCGACGACCTGCAGTTCGGCGATCTTCGAGCAGATGACCTGCATCCGCTCGACCGCCAGAGGCTCATCGTCGACAATCAACGTCTCGAGTTTCTCGGTCTCTTCCTCAGCCATGCTTCACCATCGGTATCCTCAGCTCGGTCTCGTAGCCGGTCAGCGACGGTCCGGAAACAATCGTCGCGGCATTGCCGAACCGGGCTTCGAGGCGGTCGCGGACATTGGCGAGACCTATGCCGAAGCCGTGGGTTCCGGAAGCGCCCGGCCCGTCATCGCCGACGGTCAGCACGAGCCGCCCATATTCCTCGCGCGCGGCAATGGTGATCGTCACTGGCCTGCTCGATGCCGAGACGCCGTATTTCACCGAATTTTCGACCAGCGGCTGCAGAATCATGCCCGGGACCTTGTAGCCGGCCAGTTCGGGCGGAAGGTCGACCTTCACTTTCAACCGCTCGGGGAAGCGGACCGATTCAATTTCCAGATAATGTTCCTGAAGGTCGATCTCGTCTTCGAGCCCGACATCGCCAGTCGGATCGTCGGCCAGACTTTGACGGTAGAAGCGGGATATCGTCTGGATCATCTGCTCAGCACGGTCGGTCTTGCCGGTCATAACCAGGGCGGAAAGCGAGTTGAGCGTGTTGAACAAGAAATGCGGGTTCACCTGGTAACGTAGCGAGCGCAGCTCCGCCGCCTTCGCGGCACTGCGAAACCGCTCCCCCCTGCGTTCGGCCGCGCGTGCCTGAGCGCCGGCAAGGAGAGCCAGAAACAGCGCGGCCCAGGCGAGCAACAGGAAGTAGCGGCCGATCGCAAGATCGAAGGTCATCCGCCATTGATCGAGCGAAGTGGGCGCGGGCGCGATGAGCACGCTCTGCGGCACCGATTGCTCCGCCTCCTCGACGTCCTCGCCGATCTGAGCGCGCGGGAGGTCGATGAGGAGATTTCCGGCATCGTCGCGGCGCAGGGCGATGCCCCGTTCCTTGCCCATCTGTTCCTCGACCTTGGCTTCGATCGAATCGAATATCCAGCGGTTGGCCTGGGCGATCATCATCGCCCCTGGCATTGCCGCGATCAGAGCGACGGCGATCTTGATGCCCAGCGACCGGTTCTCGACGGCACGTAGGCAAAGCCACAAAAGAGCCGTCACCCCGACGCCGATGACGCAGACCAGCGCGCGGCGCCAGAGCAGCTCATCCTGAAATTCAAGGCCGACGACCACGCCGCGAAGCGTGATCAGAAGGAAATAGCAGAGCCACAGACCGACCATCGAAGCAAAGACAACTTTGCCGGGCAGGCGCTCATCGGGCGGATTCATCTGGCGTTCATCGATCGACACGCTTTGCGATGTGCCCATTCGCACGCGCAATTGCCAGCGCGGCGGTCGAATGGGTTGTGCGGTTGGTCGAGCGCCCTGCTATTCGGCGGGCTCAAGATCCCCTTCGGCGATCCGCCGACGCCATTCGGCCGGCGCAAGCGTGTGGACGTTGTTGCCTGCGGCATCGACAGCGACGGTAACCGGCATGTCCTCCACCTCGAATTCGTAGATCGCTTCCATCCCCAAATCCTCGAAAGCGACGACCTTGGCCCCCTTGATCGCGCGGCTGACGAGATAGGCGGCACCGCCCGTCGCCATCAGATAGGCGACCTTGAACCTGGAGATGACCTCGACCGCGTTATGACCGCGTTCCGCCTTGCCGATCATGGCGAGGAGGCCGAGATCCAGCATCATCTCGGTGAACTTGTCCATGCGTGTGGCGGTGGTCGGACCGGCCGGGCCGACGACCTCGCCCATCACCGGATCGACCGGGCCGACATAATAAATGGCCCGGCCCCTGAAATCGACCGGCAGCTCCTCACCCGCATCGAGCATGTCCTTGATGCGCTTATGCGCCGCATCGCGCCCGGTCAGCATCTTGCCGGAGAGCAGCAGGCGATCGCCATGCTTCCAGCTCGACACCTCCTCGGGAGTGAGGGCATCGAGATCGACTCGCCTGGCTGCCGCATCGGGCTTCCAGGTCACCTGCGGATATTCGTCGAGCCTGGGCGGTTCGAGATAGGCAGGGCCTGAGCCATCGAGCGTGAAATGCGCGTGGCGCGTGGCGGCGCAATTGGGAATCATTGCCACCGGCTTGCCCGCCGCGTGGCAGGGTGCATCGAGAATTTTCACGTCGAGAACGGTCGACAAACCGCCCAGCCCCTGCGCGCCGACGCCCATGGCATTGACGGCATCGAAGATGTCGATGCGGAGCTGCTCGATATCGTTCTGCGCGCCCCGCTGTTTCAACTGGCCCATGTCGATCGGGTCCATCAGGCTCAGCTTGGCGAGCTTCATGCAATGCTCCGCCGTGCCGCCAATGCCGATGCCGAGCATGCCCGGCGGGCACCAGCCCGCACCCATCGACGGGATCTGCTCGATCACCCAGTCGACGATATTGTCCGACGGGTTCATCATCTTGAACTTCGACTTGTTCTCGCTGCCGCCGCCCTTCGCGGCCACATCGATGCTCACCGTGCTGCCTGGCACCATTTCGACCGACAGCACCGACGGCGTGTTGTCGCGCGTATTGCGGCGGGTGAAGGCCGGGTCGGCTAGGATCGAGGCACGCAGCTTATTGTCCGGATGATTATAGGCGCGGCGCACGCCCTCATCGACGACCTCTTGCAAGGACCGGTCGCTATCGAGGCGGCAGTTCATGCCCCATTTGACGAAGACGTTGACGATGCCGGTGTCCTGGCAGATCGGCCGATGCCCCTCGGCGCACATCCGGCTGTTGGTGAGGATCTGCGCGATCGCGTCCTTCGCCGCCGGACCTTTTTCCGCCTCATAGGCCTCACCCAGCGCGCGGATGTAGTCCATCGGATGGTAATAGGAGATATATTGGAGTGCGTCGGCCACGCTCTCGATCAAGTCGTTTTCGCTGATGACGGTCATGTCGCTCATCGCCGCAAATTCCCATGTTGCAGATTTGCGCTCCCCGATAGGCGCGTTTGCCGCCATCGGTCAAAGCGCTTGGCCACAGAAGGCCTTGCGCCTAAGGCAACCGGAGCTTGCATAAGCGTGTTATTGATGTAATACAGCTCGCGGAACGACCCATGACCCTGACCACTACCCGCCTCGATTACGCCGCCGCCCGCAAGGCGATGCTCGACAGCCAGTTGCGAACCAGCGGCGTCAATGACGATTTCGTGCTCGAACGCATGGGCACCGTGGCGCGCGAGGATTTCGTCCCCGAGGGCGCGAAGGCCACAGCCTATATGGACCGCGCGATTCGGCTTGAGAGCGGTGGATTCCTGCCCGCCCCGCTGTTTCATGGCGCGATGCTGGCCGAAGCGCGCCCCACGGTGGACGACAGCGTCCTCGTGATCGACGGCGGGAGCGGTTATCTGCCCGCGCTAGTCGAGCCGCTGGTTGCGAAGCTCGACACGGTCACGCCCGACAAGGCTGCCAATGGCGCAAAGCGGGGCGCCTACACGCTCGTCCTGGTCGACGGGGCGATCGAACATGTGCCCGCCGCGCTGGCCAAGCTGGTGACGGATGGCGGGCGGATCGTAACCGGCATGGTCGAGCGCGGCGTCACCCGTCTCGCCACCGGCCGCAAATCGGGCAAGGCGCTGGCATTGTTGCCGCTTGCCGAAATGGGGATCCCGCGGCTCGGCGCATTCGACCGGCCGCAAAGCTGGAGTTTCTGAATGCGTCGCGGAGGGTTTTCGAAAAATCTTGTTTTGGGGGTAAGCGTAGGCGCGCTGGCACTGTCCGCACCGGCCTATGCGGACACCCTCCAGGAAGCCCTGACGCAGGCCTATCGGAACAATCAGACTTTACTTGCCGCCCGCGCCAATCAGCGCGCGATCGATGAAGACGTGCCGATCAACGAAGCCCGGGGCATT